>JAPPHP010000323.1 GCA_028821035.1 Gammaproteobacteria bacterium
GGAACCGGCCGCCGTCGAGACGGACCATCTCGCGGCCGTTCGGTCCCGAGCCCGTAGAAGCGAGAGAACGGCGTGAGGTACTCCCTGATCTTGGCCTGCTGTTCACCGGTCTTCCGCAACAGGCGTTGGGCTACGACGAACTTCACGTCGGTCCGGGCGATGAGGAGCTGCTCGAAACGGTCCTTCACACGCCGGATGCTGTCGGCGACGAACGCGAAGCGCGGGCTGTCGAAGATGGCCTCCTGCACGCCAGCGACGAACCTGAATCGCAGGTCCTTGCAGACCTCACCGATTTCGCGCAGGAAGTTGAGGTCGAGCACCAGTTCCTGGTCCTTACGGGTGCGCAGGTAGTCCAGCAACTCGTCCACCACTAGAAGCAAGCCGAGATCGGCGTACTTCTCGTGAAAGGCCGCCATCATCTCCTCGAAGGCTGGCTTGCTGCCGGAGATTTCGCCGGCGTCGGGAAACCTGAAGGTGACGCCCAGCCCTTCCAGATGCTCCTCGAGTTCGCCGACGACGATGTCGCGCAACGACATCGTGGTGGCCCCAATCTCGGTCCGAATAACCTTGAATTTGCCCGCCATGCCTTGGGCATCGGAGGACGCCCGCCCGTGAGAGAGCTCGGACGCCAACTCGGCGTGCTCGGCGATGGCAGAGATCACGGACATGAGGTGAGACTTTCCCGTGCCGTAGTTGCCGATGACCAGCACTGCCTTGTTGTCGGCAGGCTTGTCGTACTGGAGTTGCGGGAAGACCAGGCCCGAGAGCTTCTCGGCCATCTCGTCCGAGATGACGTAGCTGCTGACGAGTTGACGAGCCGCTACGCTGTCATCCGCGTCGCGGAGCTGCACGACGCTTTCGATCGGATCGAAATGGATCAGTTCTTCGTACTTCACCGGGATGCCTCCCTGCTTGCGACCAGAGTGCCATCGATGGAATGGCGCCGGTGCTCCGGGTGACCCGGCGTCGCGTAGACGATCTGATTGTCCTCCAAGGAACCGCACCATGTCGCGGCGACGGTCCTGCGCCGTGACAGGCCTTGCAGGAGACGGAGGGGATCCTGCTTTAGCGAGAGGTCGAAGAGCATCTCCGTGTTGTCAAGCAGCACGAGGTCGCTGGCGCTTTCGGCAAGCATGGCATCAAGGAGTGGCTGGACCCTCAACGGGCGCTGCTGTTCGGTCAGGTCGAGCATCCTGCGCGAGAGTTCCAGGTTGACGTTGACGAGGGGTGCGCCGGTGTCCTGGGCGACGGCTTGGACGGCCTTGGTCTTGCCTGACCCGGGTGGGCCGACCACCAGCACAAGTCGGTGATACAGACTCTCCGCATGTCTGATCTGGTCCCGAATCTCCTCGGAGAACGGTCTGCTCACCATCCGCTCCGTGGTGGTCGTTGTCATCGGTTCGGCTCGCGTTGAACAAGCGACTTCCGGCCCAAGGGGACTGACGGACTTCGCTCGTCAACCGGATTATCCGGCATCCACGGCTAGGGTCACACCCTCTGTCCGCCGGTACAATGAGCGTCGCGTTCTGGGCGAGAGGCGGCCCGCGATGAGCACTCGCAAGAGCATGTGGTCCACCTACGTCCGCGCCGTGGGCCCGATCCTCAAGGCCCTGCCGCTCCTCCGCCTCCGGGCGGACTCCCGCCACACCATCGCCGACTACATCGAGGGCCAGGTCGCGAAGTACGCCGACCTGCCCTTCATTCTCTTCGAGGACCGCCGGACCACGTACCGCGAGTACAACGCGATGGCGAACCGTATCGCCCACTGGGGGCTCTCGGTGGGCCTCAAGGCGGGCGACACGATCGGGTTCATGATGGAGAACCGCGCGGAGTACGTCCCGGTCTGGAGCGGGTTCTCGAAGATCGGCGTCAAGGCGGCGCTCATCAACACCAACCTGGTGGGAGCGAGCGTCGTGCACGCACTGGAAGTGGCCGGCGCCGAGCGGCTGCTGCTCGGGGCCGAGTGCGCGCCCAACGTCGCCGACGCCGCCCTGTCCAACCTGCCGGTCTACGTGCTGCCGGAGGAGGGCGCGGGGGACGCGGGTGTCCCGGGGGCCGAGGACATCCGCCGAGCCCTCGCCGAACAGCCGGACTCCGACCCGGACCCCGCGCTCCGCGCGTCGGTGTGCACGGGCGACTCGGCTTTCCACATCTACACGTCAGGCACGACCGGGTTGCCGAAGGCGACGAACTTCAACCACCAAAAGCTCATGGCGGGCGGTGTATCCGGTGCTTTGCTCGGTCTGGGCAAGGGGGAGGTCGTCTACTGCCCGCTGCCGCTCTACCACAGCGCCGGCGGCATCGGAGCGGTCATGATCGCGATGGGCGCCGGCGGCGCCGTCGCCGTCGCGCGCAAGTTCTCCGCCTCGCGTTTCTGGGACGACGTGCGCCGCTACGACGCGAAGGGGGTCATCTACATCGGGGAACTGTGCCGCTTCCTGCTCAACCGGCCGCCCGACCCGCGCGACGGCGGGCACGGCTTGCGCTGGATGTTCGGCATCGGTCTGCGGGCGGACGTCTGGGAACCGTTCCAGGAACGGTTCCGGATCCCCCGGATCGTGGAGGGGTACGGCGCCACGGAGGCGAACGTCGGCGGTGTCAACTTCTCGGGCAAGGTCGGCTCCGTCGGCAAGATCCGCGGCGGGCTGCTGCTGCGCTATGACATCGAGCGGGACGAACTGGTCCGGGACGCCAAGGGCCGCTACGTGGAGTGCCGGCCGGGCGAGGCGGGGGAACTGCTCGGCAGGATCCCGGCGGGATCGAAGCGCATGCTGAGGCAGTTCCAGGGCTACACCGATCCCGAGGCGACGGAGAGGAAGATCCTGCGCGACGTGAAGAAACCGGGCGACGCGTACTTCCGCAGCGGCGATCTCCTGCGGCGCGACGAGCAGGGGTACTACTACTTCGTCGATCGCATCGGGGACACGTTCCGCTGGAAGGGCGAGAACGTCTCGACGCAGGAGGTGGCTGAGGCGCTGTCGGCGTTTCCGGGCGTGGAGACGGTCAACGTGTACGGCGTCGAGGTGCCGGGTCAGGAGGGGCGCGCGGGAATGGCGGCCCTCGCCCTCGAAGCAGGACGCGATACCACGTTCGACGCCCAGGCGTTCTACAAGCTCGCCGTCTCGAAGCTGCCGTCCTATGCGGTCCCCGTTTTCCTGCGGCTGCAGTCCGAGTCGGATGTCACCGGCACGTTCAAGCTGCGCAAGGTCGCGTTGCGCCAGCAAGGGTACGACCCGGGCGCGACGGACGACCCGGTCTACGTCCGGAACGATGCCGCCGGCACGTATGTCCGCGTGCGTGACGCGGCGGACGCGCGGGTGCGCTGAAGGCGGAGGCTCGAA
Source organism: Gammaproteobacteria bacterium (assembly GCA_028821035.1). Classification (GTDB taxonomy): domain Bacteria; phylum Pseudomonadota; class Gammaproteobacteria; order Pseudomonadales; family Azotimanducaceae; genus VXNE01. The sequence goes on from JAPPHP010000323.1 coordinate 3,342, forward strand.
CCATGGCAGGCAGCGACATGCCCCTGGTGGTTGCCCTGGAATCCGCGGAGCCTCCAGACCTCGCGGAAGTCGGCGGCAAGGCCGCGTCCCTGATCCGGTTGCGCCAGGCGGGGTTCGAGGTCCCGCCCGGGAGCGTGCTCACCGCGGCGTTTTTCGAGCCGTGGTTGGCGAGGATCCGCGCGTCCTCGGAGTGGGCGTCGGTCGTGGAGGCGGAGGGTCCGGAGCTGGATCGCGTTGGGGCCCGTCTCGAGGGCCTCTGTGGTGCGCTGACGTTCGCCCCTGAGCAGCGTGCGGTGCTCGATCGGATCGCTGCCGAGTGCGGCACATCCCGCTGCGCCGTACGCTCTTCGTCGCCGGAGGAGGACCTCTCGGGCGCGTCGTTCGCGGGGCTCTACGAGACGGTGCTCGGCGCGCATGCGGGATCCCTCGACGACGCCGTGCGCCGTTGCTTCCGCTCCTGCCTAGACCCGCGCGTACTCGTCTACAAGCGGAAGAGGGGTTTCGAGGACTTCGATCCGAAGATCGCCGTGATCGTGCAGGAGCTGGTGGACAGCGAGGTCGCGGGCGTCGCGTTCTCGCTCAACCCGCTGACCAACGACTTCGACGAGGTGCTCATCAACGCGAGCTGGGGCCTCGGGGAAGCGCTGGTCCAGGGCGAGATCACCCCGGACACGACGGTCGTCGACGCGGTGACCGGCGAGATCGTCGAACAGCGGCTGGGCGACAAGGGCGGCGACCGGCCCGACGAAGCGTGCCTGGGCCGGGATCGCGTCGCGGAACTCAAGGACACGGTCAAGCGCATCGAGGCGCTGTACGGCGAACCGGTGGACGTGGAATGGGCTTATGCCGGCGACGGCCTCAGGATCCTGCAGGCGCGGCCGATCACGACCTATGTCCCGCTGCACGAGTCGCTGCAGACGGCGCCGGGAGCGCCCCGCCGGTTGTACATGGACCGCTACCTCGCCGAAGGAATCACGATGAGCGAGCCCGTCTCGCCCATGGCCGACGACGCGATGGAGACGCTGATGAGGATGTTCATGGCCTGGCTGTTCAACCGGCCTCCCGGTGCGCTCGATTGCGGGGCGTGGGGGCTGCACCTTGGATGCGGCCGGATGTACATGGACATCTCGATGTACCTGCACCTCGTGGGCGACAACGAGGAGCAGCTCGCGAAGCTCAGCGAGGAGAAGAACCAGCTCATGGCGCAGGTCATCCTCTCGCCGGAGATCGACCGGTACCGGTTCGAGACGCCACCGCGACACCTGCGCCTCCCGCGCCTGCTCGGTCGGCTGCCGCGCCTGCTCTGGAGCGCGCGGCGGGCGGCGACGACGCTATTGCGCCCGGTGTTGAACCGCGCCCGGTTCGACAGGGACTACGCGGCCGCGATCGCAGCGCTCGATGCCTGGCTGGCCCGCCCGCCGGATCCTTCGG
>JAPPHP010000265.1 GCA_028821035.1 Gammaproteobacteria bacterium
GCTGCGAAGCGCGTCGCTCGAAGTACCCGACGAGCAGCGTCGCCTTGCAGGCCAGGGTGATCGACGTCTCGACTCCGTCCCCGGACCACCGCTCCAGCTTCTCGAGGCCATCGGGGTGGGAGATGATGCTGCATCGACCGGGGCGCACCGGGTAGACGCGCCGATCCGCGAGTTCGATCCGGTTCTCGCCGTCGAGCCGGAAGTGGAACTTCAGGTGGTCTTCGCCGAAGCAGGCCTCGGACCAGGCATCCCGGCTACGAAAGGCCGACAACCCGACGAGCAGCCCCCGATCCGAGGCGAAGAGAGTGCGTCCGCCATCGGCGTGCTCGTGCGCGCAATCCCAGTCGGCGAACCCATAGCGGCACTTCGCCGCGGCAGGCATGCGGGTCGCGAAACTGGCCAACGTGCCGCCGTCTTCGCGATCCGGCCCCATCTCGTCGACAAACATAGCCATTCAATTCAAACACAGATGGCCCGCGGCGCGCATACGGAAGGGACCCTGCGCGCAAAGATCGCGGACTCGTGCCCTGATACCCTACATCCGGCTGCAGCGTGCCGCGGGAAGCGGATGGGTTCAGAGCGCTACTTTCATCGGTCGTACGGCGCGGTACGTAGCGCCTTCCAGGACGCAGCCGACTTCCGTGGCGCCCCTGTCAGGTCCTACGAACACCCAATGCGAGGGCCTGACGGGGAACCGCTCGTCACCGATGTCGCGCGCCTCGGACCGGCGGGCGTACCCCGCGTGCTGTTCCTCGTGACCGGTACACATGGCGTAGAGGGCTACTGCGGCGCCGGCTGCCTCACCGGCTGGCTGCATGGCGATGGCCCGGGGAACCTGCCGGCCGGTGTCGCGGTGGTACTGGTCAACCTGATCAATCCCTTCGGCGCCGCCTGGCTCAGGCGCGTCAACGAGGACAACGTCGACGTGAACCGCAATTTCGTCGACCACGACGGGGCCTACCGGCCCAACCCGGATTACGAGGCACTGCACGACGCGCTGCTACTCGACGACCTTGACGCCAGGCAGGTCGAGGCGGCCGACCGCCGGTCCGCGAGCTACCGTCGGGAACAAGGCGAAGCCGCCTACTTCCGCGCCTTCGGCGGTCAGTACTCCCACCCGCGAGGCGTGCTCTTCGGAGGCCACGGGCCGGTCTGGTCCAATCGCCTGATCCGCGCCCTGTGGCGGGAGCACGCCGCGCAGGCGAGTCACGCGGCGCTGGTCGATTTCCATAGCGGGATGGGGCCCTATGGCTACGGAATGCCCATCGCTCCCTTTCGCCCGGAGGACGCCGGCTACGCCCGGGCGCGCACCTGGTTCGGGGAGGCACTCGTCTCCATGTACGCCCTGGACAAGCCCGATGCCGAAGGCGACGCCCTGGTAGGCGGCACCATGATCGAAGCCTTCGCTGCCCATCTGCCGCAAACGGTCAGCACCGCAATAGCGCTGGAGTTCGGCACGTATCCCTTCGATGACTGCATACCAGCCATGCGTGCGGACGCCTGGCTGCACGGCTTCGGACAACCCGAATCAGCCCTTGGCCGGCGGATTGCGGGCGACTGGCTGGAGAAGTTCTTCCCGGATGACGACGACTGGCGATACATGGTGCATTGGCGGGCCTGTCAAGTCATCGATCAGGCCGTGCGCGGACTTGCAGACGACGGTTCGATGGGTCCCGCTTGTCACGCCGCCGCCCGGACCGGCGAGACGTCCGGTAGACCGGAACAGCACTGACCATGGGAGCGGTGTTCGCAGACTGTTTCTCGTCGAGCTACGCCGAGGCGCGCAGCAAGTTCCTGGAGGCCGCCAGGGCCGCGGGCGCCAGCCTGCAATCATTCCGCAATGCGCACAGGGGCCCGAACGGGGAGGAATTGGCCGCCGACGCGGCCTACCTGGGGGACTCTCGCGCCCCGAAACTCCTGGTCATGATCTCCGGCACCCACGGCGTCGAGAGCCTGTGTGGGTCGGGCATTCAGCGTGGCTGGTTGAGCGCAAGGGAGTTCGACGCGCTCCCCAGCAGTTGCGCGGTCCTGTTCATTCACTGCATCAACCCGTTCGGCGCCGCCTGGCGACGACGCGTGAACGAGGACAACGTCGACCTGAATCGCAACTTCGTGGACCACGGCAGGCCGCGCTTCGAGAACCCGCACTACGACGAACTGCACGACCTGCTGCTCCCCCGAGGCGCCGAACAACCCGTGCACCTGCAGTCCGACGCGGGCATCGGCCGATTCCGGCGGCGGTACGGCGAAAGCGCGTTTCAGATCGCGATCCTCGGCCAATACAGCCACGCGAACGGCCTCAACTTCGGCGGCCACCGGCCGGTCTGGTCGGCCCGCGTGATCGACCGGCTCATCGACGAACACTGCAGGGATCGCCGACACCTGGCGACCATGGATCTGCACACCGGGCTCGGCTACTTTGGTCATGGGCTGGTGGGCATCGCCAACGACCCCGACAGTCCCGGCGCCAGTCTCGCCCGTGCGTGGTACGGCCCGGCCATGACCACCTTTGCCGAAGCAGGCGAGCAAGCCGGCTACCCGGACTACAGCAACTTCATCGACGGACTGCTGATGCGCGCCTTCATCAAGCGCCTGCCCGCGGTCAACGTAGTCGCCGCCGGCATCGAGTTCGGCACCTTCGCCATCGAACGGGTACTGGCCGCGGAGATCGGCGACCTGTGGCTGCACAACAACCCCCAGGCGCCACCGGCGCTGGCGGAGCGGGTTCGCCGCGAGATGCTCGCCGTCTACTACCCGGCCACCCTCGATTGGCAGGAGATGGTCTGGCGCCGCGCCCGCCAGGCGATCCGGCAGACGCTGCGCGGCCTGGCGGCACTGTGAAGGCTACGGGATAAAACGACTATGACCGCTACGAACCCGACCCGGGTGCACCTGGTAGGCAGCATCCCGCTGACGAATGCCGAATCGGTGTTCGCCGCGGTTGCCCGGACCTTGGGATCGCGGGTTGCGCGCATTCCCGATGGGGAGACCGGCGAGCGGAGCAATTGGATCGCCTGGCAACTGCCGTTGCTGCAGGCACACCCGCACTTCGAAGTCGATCCGCAAAGCCCCGAACCGCGACGGGCATCCGCGGAAGACGGGTTGGCGGTGGATGCACCGGGGTTTCGTTTCCTGCGGGTTGCACCTGGCGTCGCCGAAGCCGACCTGCACATCGAGACGCGTTACGCCGAGCATGCCATCGAGTCGTTCCGAACCTTCGACCGCTTGCAGCGGGCTGGCCGGATAGCGCCCGGCGTCCGGTTCCAGGTCAGTCTGCCAACGCCCTACGCCGTGGCCAGCCTCTACGTCGCACCCGGTTCCTGGCCTCGTTTCCTGCCCGCCTATGAGCGGGCCCTGGTCCGCGAGATCGCGACCCTGGCCGATGCCATACCGGCCGAACGGCTGGCCATTCAATGGGACGTCTGCATGGAAGTCATCGCCTGCGAGGGGCTGTTGCCCGTCCCGGCCGATGACGCCGAGGCGTTTACGTTCGGTGAGCTGGGCGGGCTGTGCAGCCAGGTGGACCCCGCGGTCGAGGTTGGCATACACCTCTGCTACGGGGACGCGAGCCACGAGCATATCGTCGAGCCCACCGATGCCCGCATCCTCACCCGGCTTGCCAACGGCATCGTCGCCGCCGCCGGCAGGAGACTGGACTGGATTCACCTGCCGGTTCCCAAAGAACGGCACGATGCCGCCTTCTTCGAACCGCTGAAACGGTTGCGGCTGCCGCCACAGACGCGCCTCTACCTCGGTCTGGTGCACATGACCGATGCGGAGGAGGGTGCGCAACGGCGCATCGCGGCGGCGCGGGCGGCGGTGGCCGAATTCGGCATCGCCACCGAATGCGGCTTCGGCCGTCGGCCCCCGGAGACCGTCGTGCCTCTGCTGGAGCTGCATGAACGCATAGCGGAGCGCGCGGACCCGTAAGCCGCGGGCACCCGACGTTGCCCAGGCCGGGTTGACTGTCTCTCGGCGGCCACCCCGGGGCGAGCGCCCCCGACCACAGGCAAAGCCTGCCACCGGCCGTACGGGCTCACGAGGCCGCGAGCGCCCCGGCACGCTCCGCGATCGCGAGCGCGGACGTCATTCCCGGCGACTCGATGCCGAGCAGGTTGACCAGGCCGGGCACGCCATGCTGCACCGGTCCCTCGATCACGAAATCCCCCGCAGGTGCGCCGGCCGGCACGATCTTCGGGCGGATGCCCGTGTATCCCGGATGCAGGCGCTCCTCGTCGAGACCCGGATAGTAGCGGCGGATGGCTTCGACGAAGCGGTTCCGGCCGGCCGCGTCGAAGTCGTAGTCCGCGCCGTCGATCCACACCACGTCGGGGCCGAAACGGGCCTGCCCCGCGAGGTCCAGGGTGACGTGAACGCCGAGCCCGCCGGACTCCGCGACCGGGTAGACCAGGTGGGTGAACGGGCTCGTCCCCGAGAGGGCGTAGTAGTGGCCCTTGGCGAAGAAGCCGCGGTACCCCGGACGGAACGCCCCAGCCAGGTCCGGTGCGGAGAGCCCGGCGGCGTTGACCACCGTCTCCGCCGACAGTTCGTAATCCCCGCACGCCACGCCCACGCGGTCGCCGTGGCGGCGCAGCCCCGTCACCTCCGTCAGCAGCGACACCACGCCGCCGCGGGCCTCGAGATCGCCCTGCAGGCTCAGCATCAGGGCGTGGCTGTCGACGATGCCCGTGCTCTCCGAATAGATCCCGCCCAGCGAGCGCACGGCGGGCTCGAG
>JAPPHP010000045.1:0-2119 GCA_028821035.1 Gammaproteobacteria bacterium
GCGCATCCCGGTCATCGGCGTGGGCGAAGGCAGTTGGCCGAGCCTGGTGCAGGAGATACGGCGACTGACGGAGTTGCCGCACGAGACCGTCCAGCAGCGCCTCCAGGGAACGCGCAAGTACGGGGTCGCATTCGAGGGATGGGGTCGGCGCGGTCGGGACTTCACCCACTACTTCACGCCACAGCAGGTGTCCTACGCCTACCACCTGTCCGCCGACCTGCTGGCGGAGCTGTTGCACGAAGGCACCCGCGCGCGCCACATCGACGCGAACGTGCTCGACATCGTCCGGGTCGACGGTGGCGCGCGGGTGGAGTTCGAGGGCATGCCGCCCGAACGCTACGACCTGGTGTTCGACGCGCGCGGCTTCCCCCGGGAACTGGACGCCAAGCAGCACATCGACATTTCCTTCATCCCCACCGATACGGCCGTCATCCGCCGCTGCCCGGCGATCGTCGAGGAAGGGAAAGGGCCGGTCCTGCAGCACACCTATACGCGCGCGGTGGCGCGTCCGCACGGCTGGGTATTCGTCATCCCGCTCGTCGCGCACACGAGCTACGGCTACATCTTCAATCGCGAGGTGTCCGGTCTCGACGAGGTGGAAGCGGACTTCGATACGTTCCTCGAATCCGATGGCGTGAAGGAATTCGAACAGCGCGCCGTGATCCGGTTCCCCAACTTCGTGCACCGGCGGATGTACGACGGTGCGGTGGCGCGCATCGGCAACGCGGCGGCCTTCATGGAGCCCCTGGAAGCCACGGCCATCGTGTCCGCCCAGATCCAGATCGGGATGGTCCTCGAAACGCGTCTCGGCCGGCCGGTGGAACATCTCGAGCGGGACGCGCCGGCGGTCAACCGGTTCCTGGTGAAGAACGTCCTCCGCTACGGCCTGTTCGTCGGCTGGCACTATTCCTGTGGTTCCAGCTACGACAGCGAGTTCTGGCGCCACGCGCGGGACCGGACCTGGCCGCGGCATCGCTCGGCCGCCGGCCCGGCGGCAGTGGACTGCAACGCACTCGACGAGTTCGACGGGATGATGGGACTCCTGCAGCAGGCGGTCATCGACAAGGACGACTGGAGCCGGATGTGCGCCGTCCCGCTCACGAGCTATGCCCAGATGTCGCAGGGCCTTGGTTGCTGACTCCGCGCCGGACGGACTCGCCACTTCATGCGCATTTCGCTGATCTGGGCCATGGGCAGGAACCGCGTCATCGGACGCGGAGACGGGCTCCCGTGGCGGTTGCCGAAGGATCGGACGTTCTTCATGTCCACCACCATGGGGAAGCCCGTCATCATGGGACGCCGCACCTTCGAGACGCTCGACCGTCCGCTCCCGGGCCGCACGAACATCGTGGTTTCGCGTTCGGGGTTCCGCGCGGACGGCATCGTGGTGGCGCCGGACCTCGACACGGCGTTCCGGCTCGCGGAGGAAAGGTGCGAGGCGGACGGGGTCAACGAGTGCTTCGTGGCTGGCGGCGCGGACCTCTACGCGCTCTCGCTGCCGCGGGCGGACCGGCTCTACGTCACCCTGGTGGATGCGGACGTCGAAGGCGACACCTTCTTCCCGCCGGTCGAGTTCGTGGACTTCGAGGTCATCGCCGTGGAGGACCATCCCGCGGACGACCGGCACGCCTACCCGTTCACCATCCGCGTACTGGATCGTGTCGCGTGAAGCACATCCGCTGCCCGGAACGGCTTCCGTGACCGCTCGCAGGAATCTCGCCGTGGCGGGGCTGCTCTGCGTGGCCGCGTGCACAGCCCCGACGACCCCGCCACGGGACGTGCACGTGTTCGGACAGCTCGTCATCGAGGGCGTGCCGCCGCTTCCGGCCGCACTGGTCACGCGGCTTGAGGCGTACCAGAACACCCGTTCGGCGGTGTTCCTCGGCTGGCTCGGCGAGGGCATCCTGATCAGCACGCGTTTCGGCAACACGGCGCAACTGCATCGCGTCGACGAGCCGCTCGGCATGCGCAACCAGGTCACGTTCTTCGAGGAACCGGTGGCCGCCGCCGCGGTCAGCCCGGACCCGGACGCGGAAGGGTTCCTCTACGTCAAGGATGTCGGCGGCTCCGAGTTCTTCCAGTTCTTCTGGCTGGACCTCGTCACGGGGGAGTCGACCCT
>JAPPHP010000045.1:2219-4716 GCA_028821035.1 Gammaproteobacteria bacterium
TCGACCCGGTGCCGTTGCCGGAACTGCCCGACGGCATCGTCTACGCGCTGGGGTTCAGCGCGGCCGGCGACGCCCTGGCGTTCGTGGTGAACCACGCGGCGGCCCCCGCGGACGTCTACAGCGTCGAACTCGAGACCGGGAGCCTGACCCGGTGGACCCAGAGCGAACTCGGGGGCCTCGACGCGAACGACCTGGTGGCGCCGGAACTGGTCGACTACCCGAGTTTCGACGGCCGGCGCGTTCCGGCGTTCGTGTACCGGCCGCGCGGTCCGGGGCCGCACCCGGTCCTCGTCAGCATCCACGGCGGCCCGGAGGCCCAGTTTCGGCCGGCCTTCTCGTACTCGACGCAGTTCTTCGTCAACGAGCTCGGCGTCGCCGTGATCGCCCCGAACGTCCGCGGCTCCGCGGGCTACGGCCGAACGTGGCTGTCCCTCGACAACGGCCGCCTGCGCGAGGACAGCGTGCGGGACATCGGCGCCTTGCTGGACTGGATCGACGAACGTCCCGATCTCGACGGACAGCACGTCGCCGTCAGCGGCGGTTCCTACGGCGGCTACATGGTGCTCGCTTCCATGGTGCACTTCGGCGACCGCCTGAAGGCCGGCGTCGAGCGCGTGGGCATCAGCAACTTCGTCACGTTCCTCACCAATACCCAGGACTATCGGCGCGACCTGCGCAGGAAGGAGTACGGCGACGAGCGCGACCCGGAGATGCGCGCGTTCCTGGAGCGCATCTCGCCCCTCAACCACGTGGACCGCATGACGCGTCCCCTGCTCATCTCCCAGGGACTGAACGATCCCCGCGTTCCCGCGACCGAGAGCGAGCAGATCGTCGCGGCGCTCCGCGAGCGGGACGTGCCCGTCTGGTACGTGCTGGCGCGGGACGAGGGCCACGGCTTCCGCAAGAAGCTCAACCGCGACTATCAGCTTGCCGCCACGGCGCTGTTCCTGACGCGTTACCTGCTCGACTGACGCCACCCTGGACCCCACCGCGTGTCCGCTATCGCGATCTGCGTGAATCCCATGTCCGGGCGCGACGTGCGGCGCCTCGCGGCCCGCGCGACCAACATGACCCACGAGGCCAAGCGCGACATCGTCGCCCGGGTCGCGGCCGGCGCCGACGCGGTCGGCGTCCGCGACATCTACGTCACGGCGGAGCCCTTCCGCATCGCGTCGATGGCGCTGTCGCTGCTGCCCCTGTCCGCGCGGGTCCACGTGCTCCGGACGGAACTCCGGCACGATGCGCGCGACACCGAGGCCGCCGTGGCGGCTTTCCTCGAGGCGGGCGTCGGAACCGTGGTGACGCTCGGGGGCGACGGCACGAACCGGGCTGTCGCACGCGCCGCGCGCGCGCCGCGCCACGTGAACCTCATTCCGCTCTCGACGGGCACGAACAACGTCTTCCCGACGCTGGTGGAACCGACGATCGCCGGCATGGTGGCGGGCCTCGCCGCGCGTGGCGAGATGGACACGCGGCGCGAACGCTGCAAGCTCCTGCACGTACGATTCTCGGATGGCGTCACGGACCTGGGCCTCGTCGACGCGGCCCTCCTCGAAGGCGACTTCGTCGGCAACCTCCTGCCGTTCGATGCCGCGAAGCTGAGTCGCCTCCTGCTGACCCGGGCGGAGCCGGACGCCATCGGCATGTCCCCGATCGGCGGGCTCCTGGAAGTGGTGGACGCGAACGACGACGCAGGTCTGCTGGTCGAAGTGGGCGCGGGGCGGCCGGTGAACGCCCCGCTGTCACCGGGACTCTTCGAGCAGGTGGAGGTCGCGGGTGTGACGCGCATCCCGTTCGATACGCCGGTGGTGTTCCGCGGCGAAGGCGTGCTCGCCCTCGACGGCGACCGGGATCACTGGCTGCGCGACGGACGTTCCGCGACGGTGTCGATTCGCCGCGACGGGCCGTGGGTGATCGATGTTCCGGGAGCGATGCGCTGGGCGGTAGCGAAGGGACTGCTCAGTGACGGGAGCGGCGCGAAGTAAGCGTCAGGCCTCGTTTTCTGGTGGGGCGCCGGATGGTGCCTGAGCCAGATGCTGGTTCTCCAGCCGGATGATCAGGTTCTCCAGCTCGACGAAACGGCGCTCGTGTCGCTCGTTCATCTTCCGCAAGTCCTCACGGATCAACTTGATCTCGCTCTTCACGGGGTCGAGCCTCGCCTCTACCGTGTAGCCGAGCGCCGCAAGGAACCCCGCCAGCACCGTCACCACCGCGCCGACCGTGACGGTGATGTCCTTGACTTTGGTCAATGTACGGTCACGCATCGGTCAGGCCGCCATTCGCCGCGCGCTCACCGTCGCGGCATCCGGGCTCGCGGGATTCACCGCGACCCTCCGGGTGCGCGGAATCACCACGAGGTCCATGTCCTGCATGGCGATGGCGCCGAGCAGGGGTTGGCCACCCATGACGAGGGCGCCGCCGAAGCCCGTCCGGTTGGCGAAACGCAGTTGCAGCGGACCGACGTAGGGCACGGACCTCCGGGTTCCGTCGGCCAGCA
>JAPPHP010000048.1:0-347 GCA_028821035.1 Gammaproteobacteria bacterium
GGGGATCTTCATCACGCCCGACGACGCGATGTGGATCATCACCCACCGCGACAACGTCGAGGGCGTGGCCTACGGATCGCTCGCCGGCCGCATCATGCGCGTGGACATCGACACCGGAGAGATTCTCGGGGCCATGGAGAGTCCGGGTCACTGGATCGACGTGAGCGCCGCCGGGGAGATCTACATCGCGAGCCTCACGGGCAGCGTCTTCAAGTGGTACGAAGCCGAGGAGGCCCCGCCCGGGGGCGGGGCGGGGGCGTATGGCGGGGGGGGGGGGGCCGGGGCGGGGGCCCGGGGGGGCGGGGTGGGGCGGGCGGGGGGCGGCGGCCCGGCGGGGGCCGGGGGCG
>JAPPHP010000048.1:357-4701 GCA_028821035.1 Gammaproteobacteria bacterium
ATTCAAGTGGTACGAAGCCGTGGAGGCCGGGCCGTGGGACGGCGCGGGCTCGTAGGCCGGTGGGGCTGGGCCGCGAGCGGAGCCGAGGCGACGGTTGCGGGACAAACTCGCACACGCTCCAACGAGAAAAACGCACGCGAGGGAACTGTATGATCGAGTCATTCAGCTTACGCCGTGGAGCCCCGCATGACCCTTCCCACCGCCACTGCTTCCAGGTTTGACTACACCGAGGGCGTCGACTACCCCGTTCGCGTCGAAGTCCCCATGCCGCGCGACCTCTTCGATCGCCTGACCGAGCACGACCATGCCCCGGTCTGCCGCTACGAAGAGGCGACCGGCCTGGCCGAGTTCGTTGCGATGCCAACGCTGTCGCACGAAGGCAGGGCGGCCTTGGTCGAGCGACTGTTCTTTCACGTCGAACTCCTGACGCTGGAAGCGAGGCTTTTGCGTCGCATCCTCGTCGCACGATCGGTCCGTTTGATGAGCGACGACGGCGCTTTCGAAGCGGACACCAGCCTCTTCGTCAACTCGCGCAATGTCATCACCGCATCGGGGATCGAAGGCTATCTCGACACGCGCCAGGGTCATCCGGTACCCGACCTTGTGGTGGAAGTGGACCGTTCAGTGAACTCCAAGCGAAAGCTGCGGCCGTATTTCGCCATGGGAGTCCGGGAAGCCTGGACCTGGAGCAAACGTGACGGTGCCCGCATCTGGATCCCCGACCCCGCGGGCGATGGGGCACGGATCGCCGACCTTAGCACCGTGTTGCCCGGTGTCAGCATGGAGGCACTTGACCGATTGTTGGCCGATGGCTTCCGGGACGACCAACTCGGGCTGTCGCGAGAGATGGCCAGACAGGTGGTCGCGGGGTGGAGCCGGTGAGGCGTGTCCGGGAGCTGGACGAGCACGAAATCCTCGACCACTGGCACGGCCACCAGCGGTAGCCGCAACTCGCCCCGTCAGCGCACTTCCATGCCGGGCCGCGCGCCGTCATCCGGGCTCAGCAGGAAGATGTCCTCCCCGCCCGGACCGGCCGCGAGCACCATGCCTTCGGAAGTCCCGAAGCGCATCTTGCGCGGCGCGAGGTTGGCGACGACGACGGCGTGGCGTCCGACGAGGCGCTCCGGGTCGTATGCCTGCCGGATGCCCGCGAATACCTCGCGCCGGTGGTCGCCGACGTCCAGGGTAAGACGGACCAGCCGGTCGGCGCCGTCGACCTCGCGCGCCGCCACGATGCGGGCCACGCGCAGGTCTATCTTCGCGAAGTCGTCGATGGAGATGTGCTCCGGGGCCGGCGCCTCTTCCTCCTCTTCGGCGGCCGGCGGCTCGTCCTCCTTCGAGGCGTCCACCATCCGGTCGACCGCCTTCTTGTCGACCCGCTGCAGCAGCGGCTTGAACTTCTCGATGCGGTGCCCGAGCAGGGGCGTGCCCGCGTCCTCCCAGGTCAGCGGCGCGACGTTGAGGAACGCCTCCGACTTCTCCGCCAGGCGCGGCAGGATCGGCTTCAGGTAGACCACCAGCGCGCGAAAGAGGTTGATGCCGAGCGAGCAGACGCCGTGCACCAGCGCTTCCTGGCCCGGCTGCTTCACCATCTGCCAGGGCGCGTGGCCGTCGATGTACTGGTTCGCGCGGTCCGCCAGCGCCGCGATCTCGCGCACGGCGCGGTTCGTGTCCCCGGCCTCGAACCGCTCGGCGAGGCCCGCCCGCGCCGCGGACACCTCGTTCCAGAGGTCCTCGTCGTGCAGGCTCGCCGAGAGCCTCGAGTCGAAGTGGCGGTGCAGGAAGCCGGCGCAGCGCGACGCGATGTTGACGATCTTGCCCACCAGGTCCGAGTTCACGCGCTGCACGAAGTCGTCGAGGTTGATGTCGATGTCATCCGTGTTAGGTGACAGCTTCGCCGCGTAGTAGTAGCGCAGGTACTCCGGGTCCAGGTGCTCCAGGTAGGTCGAGGCGTCGATGAACGTCCCGCGCGACTTCGACATCTTCGTGCCGTCCACGGTGATGAAACCGTGCGTGTGGACGCGCGTCGGCGTGCGGAAGTTCGCTCCCGACAGCACGGCGGGCCAGAACAGGCAGTGGAAGTTGACGATGTCCTTGCCGATGAAGTGGTGCACCTCGCAGTCGGCGTCCGGGCGCCAGAAGTCGTCGAACTCGAGTCCTTCCCGGTCGCAGTAGTTGCGGAAGCTCGCCATGTAGCCGATCGGCGCGTCCATCCACACGTAGAAGAACTTGTCCTCGGTGTCCGGTACCCGGAACCCGAAGTAGGGCCCGTCGCGGCTGATGTCCCAGGGTTTGAGGCCGCCGTCGAGCCATTCCGCGAGCTTGTTCGCCACCTCCGGCTGCAGCGTGCCGCTGCGTGTCCAGGACTTCAGGAAGTCCCCGAACGCTGGCAGGTCGAAGAAGTAGTGCAGCGAGGATTTGAGCACCGGCGTGGCGCCGGACAGGAGCGACCGCGGCTCCCCGAGTTCGGTGGCGTCGTAGGTCGCGCTGCAGACTTCGCAGTTGTCGCCGTACTGGTCCGCGGCGCCGCAGCGGGGACAAGTCCCCTTCACGTAGCGGTCCGCCAGGAAGAGGCGTTTCTCCGGATCGTAGAGCTGCTCCACTTCCTCCGTGAAGATGTGGCCTTTCTCGCGCAAGCGCTCGTAGATCAACTCGGAGTAGTGGCGGTTCTCCTCCGAGTGGGTGCTGTAGTAGTTGTCGTGGCTGATCAGGAAGCCGGCGAAGTCGCGCTCGTGCTCGGCGCGGATCCCGTCGATGAGTTCCTCCGCCGTCGTGCCCTCCTGCTCCGCCTTCAGCATCGTTGCCGTGCCGTGCGCGTCGTCCGCGCACACGTAGATGCACTCGTTGCCGGCCAGGCGCTGGAAACGCACCCAGATGTCCGTCTGGACGTGCTCCAGGAGGTGGCCGAGATGGATGGACCCGTTCGCGTTCGGCAACGCGCTCGAGACCATGATCCGGCGGCGATCGGATGTACTCATCGGGGTTTCCCAGGGTGGGGCCAAAAGCGAACCAACTCGCGCGACTCGGCTCGGGCGCGCACTCTATCAGGTTCCCTGGCGCAGGGGCGACGCTTGTCGTCGTCCGTACGCCGCCCCTGCTTGCGGTCCGCGCCTATAATCCGGGCCGATGGCACGACCCCTCGAAGCATTCCCCGACCCCGTCCTCGGCACGCCCTGGGGCGAACTCGGCGCTGTGCGCCGCGCGGCCCGGCTGGACGACCGTTGGCATGCGGAGGTGTGCCTCGGCTACCCGGTCGACGGTCTGGAAGACGACTACACGCGCGCCGCCGCCGGCTGGCTCGAGGACGACCTCGTGCTCGATCTCACCTTCCGCGCCCCGACCCAGAAGGGGATTCCCGGGGCGAAGAACGTCATCGCGGTCGCCTCCGGCAAGGGCGGCGTCGGGAAGTCCACGGTCGCCGTCAATCTCGCCCTCGCGCTCGACCGCATCGGCGCGAAGGCCGGCGTCCTCGACGCGGACATCTACGGGCCGAGCCAGGGCATCATGCTCGGCGTGCCGGAGGGCCGGCGCCCCGAGGTGCGCGACGAGAAGTTCTTCGTGCCGATGAAGGCGCACGGCATCGAGGCGATGTCGATGAGCATGCTCGTGACGGACCGGATGCCGATGGTGTGGCGGGGGCCCATGGTGTCCGGCGCGCTGCAGCAACTGCTGAACCAGTCGGCGTGGAGCGATCTCGACTACCTGGTCGTCGACATGCCCCCCGGCACCGGCGACATCCAGCTGACGCTGTCCCAGGCCGTCCCGGTCGGGGGCGCCGTGATCGTCACGACGCCCCAGGACATCGCCCTGCTGGACGCCCGCAAGGGCATCGAGATGTTCTCCAAGGTGAATATCCCGATCCTCGGTATCGTGGAGAACATGAGCTACTTCGCCTGCGGCGACTGCGGCGCGCGCCACGACCTGTTCGGCTCCGGCGGAGGCGCGCGCGTGGCGGAAGAGTACGGCACGGAGCTGCTCGGGGAGTTCCCGCTCGCCCCCGAGATCCGCGAGCAGACCGACGCCGGCCGCCCGACCGTCGCGAGCGATCCCGAAGGCGAGATCGCGGCGCTCTACCGCGACTGCGCCCGGCGCAGCGCCGCCGCGCTCTGGCGCACCCTCGCACAGGCGGCCCCCGCGCCCGCGATCCGGATGGAGTAGGGACCGCCGTGACCATCCGTTCCGACCGGTGGATCCGGCAGATGGCCCTTGAGCACGGCATGATCGAGCCGTTCGAGCCCGGCCAGGTGCGCATGGTGGAGGACCGCAAGGTCATCTCCTACGGCACCTCGAGCTACGGCTACGACGTGCGCTGCGCGCCCCGCTTCAAGGTGTTCACTAACATCA
>JAPPHP010000288.1:0-1782 GCA_028821035.1 Gammaproteobacteria bacterium
AGCGCCACGTCCGTCTTGCCGGCCGCGGTCGGTCCCATCAGGCACAGCGCGACGCGGGACCGGGTCCGGTCCGCCGGTGCGGGGGACGGCGGCGCCACGCCTACCTCCCGCGCAGGAAGAGGCGATCGAACTCCGCCAGGCCCTGGACGAGGAAGGTGGGCCGCCCGTGGTTGCACTGGCCGCCGTTCGGGGTCGTCTCCATCTCCCTGAGGAGCGCGTTCATCTCGGGCACGGTCATCGCCCGGTTGGCCCGCACGGAACCGTGACACGCCATGCTCGCGAGGAGCTCCTCCGAACGGGCGCGGATGGCGTCGCTGCTGCCGAACTCCGCGAGTTCGCCGAGGATGTCTCGGGCCAGGCCTTCCGCGTCCGCGTTGGCAAGCAGCGACGGCACCTGCCGCACGACCAGGCTCCGCGGGCCCCGGCGTTCCACGACGAGCCCCAGGGCCTCGAGCGCGTCGGCGTGGGCTTCCGCCAGGTCCGCTTCGCGCGGGGTCGCGTCGAACGACACCGGCACGAGCAGGCGTTGCGCGACCATGGCGCCGGCCCGGTAGTCGGCCTTCAGCTTCTCGTAGGTGATGCGCTCGTGGGCGGCGTGCATGTCGACGACGACGAGGCCCTCCCGGTTCTGGCTCAGCACGTATGCGCCGTGCAGTTGCCCCAGCGCGTACCCCAGCGGCGGCGTGTCCCCTTCTTCCACCTCGGACACGGGCGGTTCCTGGCCGCTTCGCGGAGGTCCATCGCGGCGCTCCGCCGCGATCAGCTCCGCGAGGCTCATGGACGTCTGCATCGAGGTCCGCTCGCCCCCTGCCCCGGTTCCGTACTGCACGGGCGCCGGCGCAGCACCCGGCCGCGCCTCGCGCAACAGCCGGTTCAGCGAGGCGAACACGAAGTCATGCACGCGCCGGGCGTCCCGGAAGCGGATCTCGTGCTTGGTCGGGTGCACGTTGACGTCGATGCCGGCCGGGTCGAGCGTGAGGAACAGGACAAACACGGGGTGGCGCCCGTGAAACAGCACGTCGCGGTAGGCCTGACGCACCGCGTGCCCGACCAGCCGGTCCTTCACCGCGCGTCCGTTGACGAAGAAGAACTGCCCCGTCGCCTGCGCGCGCGAGTAGGTTGGCAGGCCCACCCAGCCGTGCAAATGCGCGTCCCCCCCGCCGCTCGCATCCACGGGAACGGCCTGTGCGAGGAATTCGTCCCCCATCACCTTCGCGACGCGCGCCGCCGCGTCCGGCGTCCCGGGCAGCCGTTCGATCACGCGGGCGCCCTGCTTCAGTTCGAACGCCACCGCGGGATGCGCGAGTGCGAGCCTCCGCACGACATCGCTGACGTGGCCCGCCTCAGTGCGGTCGCTTTTCAGGAACTTGCGGCGCACGGGCGTGTTGTAGAAAAGGTCGGACACCTCCACCGTCGTGCCAGGGGGGTGGGGCGCCGGACCATGCCGGACCTCCTCGCCGCCCGCCACCACGAGCGCGGCGCCGGCGTCGCTGCCGGTGGAAGCCGTGATCGCGAGCCGAGCGACCGACGCGATGCTCGCGAGCGCCTCGCCCCGAAATCCCATCGTGGCGACGCGCTCGAGGTCCTGCGCGTCGGTGATCTTGCTGGTCGCGAAGCGGCTCACCGCCAGCGGCAGGTCCTCCGCGGACATCCCGTGGCCGTCGTCCTGCACGACGATCCGCTTCACGCCGCCCTGCTCGACGGCCACCCGGACGGAACGCGCCCCGGCGTCGAGGCTGTTCTCCACCAACTCCTTCACGATCGACGCCGGCCGCTCCACCA
>JAPPHP010000288.1:1792-4687 GCA_028821035.1 Gammaproteobacteria bacterium
CTCCACGACCTCCCCCGCGGCGATCTGGTTGGCGACGAACGCCGACAGCCGGTGGATGCGCGCCATCGTCAACTGCCGGAGGAGGCCGGGATCAGCAGGACCTGACCGACCCGGATGCGGTCCCCCGTGATGCCGTTGGCGCTGCGCAGCATCGCGGTCGACACGCGGTATCGCTGGGCGATCTCCGAGAGCGTGTCGCCGCGCACGATGACGTGGCGCATCCCCCGATGCTCCATGGCGGCGATGCGCGCGTCCGGGGGCGGGTTGCGCAGCAGGTAACCCCGAACGCCATCGCCAATCGCCCGCGCCACTTTCTCCTGGTAGCTCGCCGTCGCGAGCAGTTTCGCGTCCTCGGGATTCGACAGGTAGCCCGTCTCGACGAGGATCGACGGTACGTCCGGGGACTTCAGGACAACGAAGCCCGCCTGTTCTACGCGTCGCTTGTGCATCCGGCTCACGCCCGAGAGCGACCCCACCACCGACTCGCCGGCCGCGAGGCTCGCTCGCAGCGTCCCGTCCATGGACAGGTCCAGGAGCACGGAGCGCACCTGCTCGTCCTTGTCCTCGAGCGAGACCGGGCCGACGCCGCCGATGAGGTCCGAGCGGTTTTCCCGGTCCGCGAGCCACCGCGCGGTCTCCGACGACGCGCCCCGTTCGGAGAGCGCATACACCGATGCGCCCCGCACGCGAGGACTCCTGAACGCGTCGGCGTGGATCGACACCAGGATGTCCGCCCGATGCTGGCGGGCGATGGCGGTCCGTCTCCGGAGGCTCACGAAGTAGTCACCGTCCCGCACCATGACCCCGCGAAATCCGTCCGCGCGGTCGATGTGGTTCTTGAGACGCCGCGCGATCGAGAGCACCACGTCCTTCTCGTAGAAGCCCGCCCGCGCGGTGGTGCCCGGGTCGTCGCCCCCGTGCCCCGCATCGATGGCCACGACCACGTCGCGCATGCCCTCGGGCTGTTCCCGGCGCGGAGACGGGCGCTCCGGCTCTGGCAGGAAGAGGTCCACGACCAGGCGGTCGCCATACGGCGGCACGGGTCTGAGCGTGAAGTGTTTCGGGGTCACCGCGCGGGAGATGTCGAGCACGACGCGGTACGTGCCGCGGGCTCGCGGCGCGCGCCGGACCCGCTCGATCACGTCCCCTTTCACCGGCGGCGCCTCGAACCCGCGCCGCACCCGCGTCTGCCTGAGATCCACGACCACCCGCCGCGGGTCCTCCAGCGTGAAAAGGCGATAGTCGACCGGACCGCTGGTGTCGAAGACGACGCGGGTGTGATCCGGCGCCTGGTGCATGCGGATGCCTTCGAGTTCCGCAGCCCCGACCGGCCCAGCCCAGGGGACCAGAAGCCCAGCCGCGAGGGCCAGGGCGCACCGCCGAGGGCCAGCAGGGTGTCGGACTTCGCGCGGTGGCGCGATGACCGACGCCGTGCTGGAAGGGCCTGGGCTGGGGCCAGAGGCGGCGCCCGCCAGGGCGACGGCTTCGGTGGCGCTAGCGACGATCGACAAGTTCAAGCAACCTGCCCTCGCCCGCGATCGTCAGCACCAGTTCCAGGTCCGGGACGGGCAACAGCCCGCCGGCCCGTTCCGGCCACTCGACGAGTTTCAGCGCCGCATCGGACAACAGTTCGTCGATTCCGATGAAGGACAACTCCTCCGGATCTTCGATCCGGTAGAAGTCGAAATGATAAATGCTGCGGTCCCCGAACTCATACGGTTCGAGGAGCGTGTAGGTGGGGCTCTTCACGGCGCCCTGGTGTCCGAGACCCCGCAGGATGCCCCGGACGAGGGTCGTCTTGCCGGCGCCGAGTTCCCCGCGCAGGAACACGAGTTCCCGGTCGAGCCCGTCGGCGAAGGCTGCGCCCCAGCGCAGGGTCTCCGCCTCGTCGGGGAGTTCAAGACGCATCGGAAGCGCCCCTGGAAGCGGAGGGCCGGCTCCACAGGTGATCCACAATGTCCATCGCGACGAGGGGCCGCGGCGCCAGGCCTTGCCGCGCCGCGTCTCCTGCCGCCGCGTGCAGGCACACCCCGGCTTCCGCCGCCTCCCCGAGGGGCAACCCCTGCGCGGCCAGTCCGGCGACCACGCCGGTGAGCACGTCGCCGCTGCCGGCCGTTGCGAGCCAGGGGTTCCCGTCGATGCAGATGCCCCGCAGTTCACCCGCCTCGGCCACCAGGGTACCGGCGCCCTTGAGCACGACGACGTTGCCAAAGCGTTCGGACAGCGACCGCGCGGCGGCCGGGCGGTCCGTGACGCGTTCCCCACCCAGCAGCCGGCTCGCCTCGCCAGGGTGCGGCGTCATGACGCTCGTCGGCGGAACGTTGCCCCCGTCCTCCGCGACCAGGTTGAGACCGTCCGCGTCGATGACCAGCGGCTTGCCGGCCGCGAGCGCCCGTGCGAGCAGCGCGCGGCCCCACGTTCGGCGCCCCAGTCCGGGACCCACCCCGATCACGGTACAGGCGGCGAACAGCTCCTCGACGTCGTCGTCCTCCGAGACGCCGCGCACCATGACTTCCGGTCGGCGCGCGAGCACCCCGGCGCAGTGCTCGGGACGCGTCAGCATGCTGACCAAGCCGGCCCCCGTCCGGAACGCGGCCTCCGCCGCCAGCAACGGCGCACCTCCCATGCCATGGTCGCCCCCGATGAGAAGGACATGGCCGAAACGGTGCTTGTGCGCGGAGCGGGCGCGGTCCCGGGGCTCCGGGGGGGCCAGCACACGCAGGCCCGGTGCCGCCCCGTAGATGTCCTCCGGCACCCCCAGGCTGTCGAAGACCACGTCACCGGCGTGGTCCACCCCTTCGCCCGTGAAGAGGCCCAGCTTCCGTCCTATGAAGGTGACCGTGGCGGTGGCGTGCACGGCCTTGCCGAGCACGGCGCCCGTGTCCGCGGAGATCC
>JAPPHP010000294.1 GCA_028821035.1 Gammaproteobacteria bacterium
ATGCCGATGAGCGTCATGGCGAGCACGGCAAACGCATCCAGGACCAGGAAGACGAAGTCGGGTGACATGGGCCGTACGTCTCGAGTTCAGAGCAGGTGCAGGATCGGTACGGTCACCGTCACCTGCGTGTCGCCGAGCTGCTTGTCCCCGACCACACCGGCGTAGAACGTGCTCCCGGTCAGGTCGTGGAAGTACTGCAGGCCGGGGTAGTAGACGAAGATGATGCTCTCGAAGGTGACGTCGCCCTCCAGCGTCACCCCCGCGCCGACGTGCATGGGCCCGTGCCCGCCCCGGGCCATGACCGGCAGCATGGCCAGTCCGTAGTCCTCGTTCGCGGCCACCTCGTCGGGCGTGCCGTCCTTTGCGAGGTTCGCCACGAGAATGGCGTTCCCGCCGAGTTCACGCTCCTCGAGCAGCCGGTCCCGCCGCGCCCACCCGAGCCTCGCCACCGGGTCCACTGCGGCAGGCTCGAAGGGCAGCACGTGTGGCTGAAACGTGACGGCCTGTACGAAGCGCCACGCGAGAAACACCTGGTGCAGCATCAGGTTGATCGTCGGGGGACGCTTCATGCCGTGGGCGTATGTCGTGGCGAAGCGGGTGAGGGCAGCCTGTACGCGCTCGTCCTCGCGCCAGGCGTGGTAGGCGGCGCGGTCGTCAAACTGCAACAGCGCCACGGCATCCCAGGCAACCTCCTCGCCAAAGGCCGCGGTCAACTGCGCCGACGAGATCGCGTTCATGGCCGCCTTGCCGGCGTAGACGGTCTTCGCGCCGGGGAACGCGTCCGTGGCCGCGCGCATCGCGCGCATCGCGTCGAACAGGTCGTCGCCGGGTGCGACCTGCAGGAACGTCGCCGCGTGCAGGACATCGCCCGGGTAGAAGATGTCCTGCAGGTCATGCAGCGCGTCGCGCCGCGCGTCCAGGTAGTGCAGGTGTTGCGCCACCATGGCCGCGAAGACCCCGGCCAGCACGATCCCCAGGGTCCAGACGGTGATCCTGCCGGCCTTGCCCATTGCTCAATGCTCAAGCACGGCAGGTCAGAGCAGGTGCAGGATCGGCACGGTCACCGTCGACTGCGTATCGCCGAGCCGCTTGTCGCCGATGATGTTCCGGAAGAACGTGCTGCCCGTCAGGTCGTGGAAGTACCGCACGCCCGGGTAGTACACGAAGGCGACCATGTCGAAGCTCGCGTCCCCCTCGAGCGTCACGGCCGTGCCCATGTGCAACGGGCCGTGGCCGCCGCGCGCCATGGCCGCCATCATCGCCCCGCTGTAGCGCGCGTCCGCCGCCGCCTCTTCGGGCGTGCCGGTCTTGATGAGGTTGGCGACGAATACGGCGTCCCTGCCGAGTTCGAGCTCTGCGAGCATCGTCGCGCGCTGATCGTCCGTGGCCACTTCGACCGGACCCGCCGCCGCTGGCTCGAACGGCAGCACGGAAGGCTGGAACGTCACCGCCTGCATGACCCTGGACAGGAGCAACCCCTGCACGAGGGCGAGATTGGCGAGGGCGGAGCGCTTCATGCCGTGGGTGTAGGTGGTCTCGAAGCCGCGCATGGCGGCCCGCACCCCCTCGTCCCCGCGCCAGCGGTCGTAGCCTGCGCGATCGTCGAAGTGCACGATCGCGACCACGTCCCAGGCAACGTCCTCGCCGAGCGCCTCGATCATCTGGCTGGAGGCGAGGCCGTTCATGGCCACCTTTCCGGCATACACGGTCTGCGCCTCGGGCAACGCGTCGGTCGCCGCGCGCAGGGCGCCCATCGCGGCGAGCAGGTCGGTGTCCGGCCCGAGCTTGCCGAACAGCACGCCATGCAGCGCCGTGCTCGAGTGGAACACGTCCTGCAGGTCGTGGACTGCGTTGCGGCGGGCGTCCTGGTAACGAAGGTGTTGCCACACCATGGCGGCCACGATCGCCACCAGCACGATCCCCACGATCCAGACCGCGATCGTTCCGGCCTTGCCCATGGCTCCATGCCCTCCCGGGGCGAGTGCTCCGCTACAACTGCTCGGCGAACTTGGCCTCGGTCCGGTGGTAGTTCTCGAGGCCCGGGTTACGTCCCATGATGGAACGCCACTCGTCGGTGGCGAAGACGCGGGGCAGCACGGAGTGCCGCGTCTCGACGTCGTCCCAGCGGATGATCCACGTCACCGTGGCGGTTCCGAGGTCGTCCTGCGGCTTGCCGTTCACCTCGGCGGGTTCGTCGACGTTGATCCAGAAGCCGAAGAGGTCGAGGTGTTCGCGGATGTATGGCAACGCGAGGTCCGTGGCCCAGGTCCGGTACGCCTTCATGGCGCTCGGTTCGTAGTGGTAGTTCCGAATCTCGTAGATCATCTCTCGTCCTCCGCTGATTCCCCCGCGGCGCGGGCGTCCAGGTGCGCGGCCAGCGCCGCGAAAAAGGCCTCGCGATGCCGGGGAGGCCCCCCGCCCACGGCGGTCGGCGCGGCGCCATGGGTCGCCACGACGAGGTTCCGGTCCGGGTAGACGGCGATGGTCTGCCCGAAGATGCCGAGCGCGCGATACTGGCCCTCCGGCCACAACCACCACAGGTAGCCGTACTGGTCCGAGCCCTCCGAAGCCGTGGTGGAAGCCTGCATCCATCCCTCGGGCAACACCCTCGTACCGTCCGCCAGGACGCCGCCGGCCAGTGCGAACAGGCCGATGCGCGCGTAGTCCCGGAGCGTCGCGTTGATGCAGCAGCCGCCGAGTTCCCCGCCGCCGGGGCCGTGCGTCATCCAGTAAGCGTCCGCTTCCATGCCGAACGGCTGCCAGACCTTGTGCGAGAGATACGTGGCGAGGTTGTTGCCGATGGCAGCGCGCACGAGGGCGCCGACGAGGTTGGTCTCGGCGGTGTTGTAGTTGAACACCGCTCCCGCCGCACCGACGCGGGCCTTCCCGGAGAGCATGCCGTACATGCCGACGAGGGTGAGCGGCGTGGTGTTCACGTCGGACTCGGGGTCCGCGTAGTCCTCGTTCCACTGCACGCCGGACGCCATCTGCAGGAGGTTCTCGATGGTGACGTCGTCGTACGCGGAGCCCTTGAGGCGCGGCAGGTAGGCCGTCACCGGTTCGTCCACCGAGGCGATGTAGCCGTCCAGGAGCGCCGCGCCCGCCAGCATCGACACCACGGACTTGGCGACGGAGAAGGACACCCAGCGGCTGGCCGCGCCATTGCCCGCTGCGTAGCGTTCGAGCACGACCTCGCCGTCCTGCACGGCGATCAGGCCGACCACGTGGCCGCGGCTCATGTAGTCGTCGATGCGCAAGGACTCGCCGTCGAACGTGTAGGTCAGGTCGGTGACGGGCGTTTCCGAGTCCGGCAGCGCCAGGACCGGTCCGCCCGCTGCGATCCTGCGCGTCGGGTAGATGGAAGCGATGTTGCGGAAGCCCGCCACCTTCTCGTCGGGTCCCCAGAACAGGAATCGCGCGGGGTCGCCGAAGTGTTCGGCGTCGTCCTCCGGGGCCACGTACGGGAGTTCGGCGTGGACGGCGCCGGCCAGCGCGACGAGTCCGGCTGCGCACGCGGTCGGAAGCACACGGAAGGGTCGTGGGTTCATGGAGGTGTTGTCCTGTCTGGTGTCGCCCGCGGCGGGAACGCCTACTCGCTGCGTACGCGCCCCTGCTCGCGGAGTTGCTGGCGGTGGGCGCGGCGGGCCTCACCCATCGCGGCGAGCCTGGCCACGTCTTCTTCGCGGATCTCCATGTAGCGGTCGCGCCAGCCCTCGTCGGCGCTCCACCGGTACGGCGTGCGGACCACGCTCCCGGGCGCCGTCGCGTCCTCCAGGAGTTCCAGGCCGGTGGACACCACCGCGCGTTGCATCTCGGCGTCGTAAGGCCGCCCGCACGGATTGCCGAGGGGGAAGTCCGTGAACACGAACCGCGGTACCCCGCAGTGCCGGACGATGTCCAGTGCGGAGCCCAGGATGACGGTCGGGATGCCGGCTTCCTCGAGGCGCCGCGCGACCAGACTCACGGTCTGGTGGCAGACGGGTCACAACGGCACGAGCAGGGCGAAGTCGGCGCCGTCCTCCTGGCAGCGCGCGAGGATCTCCGGGGCGTCGCTCGTCATCGTGCGGCGCTGGCTGTACTCCGTCGGGACACAGTGGAAGCGCGGCGCGATGCCGCCCAGTCGCCCTGCGGCGACCAGTTCCCGGAGGCGCTCGATCGGGAAGTACGAGTTCAGGTCGTCCAGGTGCGTCGCGCGCTTGTCCCAGGACAGATCGTCGCCGTAGAGACGCTCCGGCGCCGGGTCCGTTTCCGCGGAGGCCACCATGCGCGGATCGCTCGCCTGCCGTTCGTAGAGCGCGGCGGTCGTGATGAGGGCCAGGGTCGAGTCGGCGACAGGCTTGGTCAGTCGAGCGAACGGCGTGTCGTCAAAGTGGGCCCAGGCATAGGACTTCTCGAACCCCTGCGCGGCGTAGTAGCGGCGCGTGCGGTCCATGTAGGGGACGGGTTGAGCGGTCATGACGGGCGATCATACCCTCTATGGCGGTACGTGCCCGAATGCGCCTCGGGCACGCGCTGAGGTATGTTGCCGCCCCCCACTGCGTGACTGGGTCCATCGCAATGAGTGCGGCAATCAGTCGAAAGACACTGCTCGCCTACGGCAGCCTGGGCTTCCCGATTGCGGTGCTGGGCTACCCCATGACCCTGTTCCTGCACCCCCACTACGCCGGGGAACTGG
>JAPPHP010000037.1 GCA_028821035.1 Gammaproteobacteria bacterium
CGTCGCCGATCTCCTCGGCGAGCCGGATCATGCGCTTGCGCAGGGTCGCGAGGACCAGCGGCGGGAGCTGGCCCGCCCGCGGCACGGCTTTCAGGTCCGAGACGAACCGGCGCATGTCCCCGAGCGGCTTGCCAGGCTCGATGCCGAGGCGGTCCATCGCCGGTCCGTGACTGACGCCGATACCGAACCGGAACCGTCCCCCGGAGACCTCGTGGATGAACGACGCGGCATTCGCGAAGTCCTGCACGTGCCGGGTGTAAATGGGCGTGATCGAGGTCCCGAAGGTCAACTCGCGCGTCGCGAACGCGAGTGCCTCGCACAGCGCGAGTCCGTCCGCGAGACTCGGGCAGTAGATGCCGGGGAAACCCCGGCGTTCGATCTCGCCCGCCAGTTCCAGCGTTCTCGTGCGCCGGCCGGGCACCGCCGCGAGGCTCATCGCGGGCATTCGGGTCATGGCTTCCTCCCCGTCTTCTTCGATAGGCGCGCGGCGGCGGGGCCGCGCAACGAACGGGGCAACTTACCAGATTCTCAGACTCGTCAGACCTCGTGCAGGTCCTCCCAGTCCGCCCAGGTTCGCCGCCCAGCGCTCTTGACGAGGCTGCGGCGAATCCGCGGGTAGTGCACCACATCGTTGGCGTTGCGCTCACCGCCCATGAGATACACCAGGTCCTCATCGAACGGATTTCGGAGCGAGTGCGGCTCCGACGGCGCCGGGAAACCCATGAAGTCTCCCGGCCCGACCTCGATCTCCTCGTCCCCGAGTTCCGCGATGCCGCGTCCCTCGAGGACGTAGAGGAACTCCTCGTCGGCGTCGTGGTAGTGGAACTGCGTGCTCTCGCGCCCGGGCTCGAGCCGCACCAGGTGCACGCCGATGCGCTCCATCCCCGCCGCATCGGAGAGTGCGCGGCCGAGCCGGACGGCGTTCTCGTTGAACTGGTGTTGCCGTCGCCTGGGGGCCATCGCGGCGATGTCCTTCGCTTTCAGTAGCATCGTGCTTCCACAATCTCGTCGAGCGCCGCGAGCAGCCCCTCGTTCTCCTCCCTCGTGCCGACGGTGATGCGCAACGCACGCCGCAGCCGCGGGTGCTCCAGGAGCCGCACCAGGATGCCCCGCGCCCTGAGGTCCTCGAATACCGTGACGCTCACCTGCTCCGGTGTCGCCGCCGGCCCACCGATCAGGGGCCAGGCGAGCAGGAAGTTGGCCTGCGATGGCGGCACGCGGAACCCGCGGGCCACCAGCGCCCCGTACAGTCGGTTTCGCTCCTCCCGGACGCGCCGCCACGTCTGTCTCGCATGGGCTTCGTCCCCGAAGGCCGCGACCGCGAGTTCCTGGGCGAGCAGGTCCTGGTTGTAGCTGTCGCGGACCTTCGTCGCCATGGGCTCGATCAGGCCGGCGTCCCCGGCCAGGAAGCCGAACCGGAGCCCCGCCAGGGAATAGCCCTTGCTCAGCGTGCGCAGCAGCAGCACGTTGTCGAACTCCCGCACCAGCGGCGTGGCGTCGTGCTCGAGCTCCGGGTCCACGAAGTCGACGTAGGCCTCGTCGATCAGCAGCACGCCGTCGAGCGACTCGGCGAGCCGCGCCAGATCGTCCGCGTACAGCAGCGTGCCGCTCGGCGCGTGGGGATTGACGATGCAGGTGAGCCGAGCGCCAGCGGCGTTCGCGCGTTCCGCGAAGTCGGCGGACAGGGACCAGTCCTGCGTCATCGGCACGGCCTCGACCCGGCAGTCCTGCACGTGGGCGAGGACCTCGTACAGCGAGTAGCTCGGGTCCGCCATGGCGAACGCCCCACCCGGATCGACGAAGGCGGTCACGGCCAGGCGCAACGCCTCGTCCCCGCCGTTGGTGGCCAGCACCTGCTCCGGGGCGAGACCCAGCCGCTCCGCCGCGAGCGCCCGGAACGGGCCCGCGGTCGGCGGCGGGTAGCGCCGGAGCCGGTCCGCGTCGAACGCCGCGAGCGCCTCGGCCACCCTTGGACTCGGCGGGTAGGGGTTTTCGTTGGTGTTCAGCTTGACGATGTCCGGATCGTCCGGCTGCTCGCCGTAGCTGTAACCCCGCATCCGGCGGATGTTGTCGCGTTCGTAGCTCATGGCTCTTCCGTGACTTCCTGTGCCTTCTCGTCGCCAGGCGGCACATCCTCGACCTCGTCCGCCGGCCCGAGCAGGTGCGCCGCCCAGGCGGTGTCCGGGTTGGCTTCGAGCGCGATCTTCGCGGTCATGGTCAGCGGCACCGAGAGGAGCATGCCCACGGGCCCCAGGATCCAGCCCCAGAACACCAGCGAGAGGAACACCACCAGCGTCGAGAGTCCGAGGCCCCGACCCATGAACCTGGGCTCGACCACGCTGCCGATCACGACGTTCACCACGACATAGCCGGCGGCAGCGGCCGCGGCATGGGTCGGGCCGAGCTGCACCAGCGCGAGCAGCACCGCCGGAAGCGCCGCGATGATGCTGCCGATGGTGGGGACGTAGTTCAGCATGAAGGCCAGGAGTCCCCACAGGACCGGGAAGTCGACCCCCAGCAATGCCAGGAAGACGCCCACCGTCAGCCCCGTTCCCACGCTGACCGTCGTCTTGATGGCGAAGTAGCGGTTGACGTTGTCCGCAACGCGCTCGAAGTAGGGAAGGTCGGCCGGGTCCGCGAGTACGTCACGGAGCTTGCGCGGGAAGCTCGACGCCTCGCCGAGCATGAAGATCACCGTCAGGAGGATCAGGAACCCGCTCGACAGGACGCTACCGAACCCGAGCAGGGTGTTGCCGGCCATGGCGAACACGGCGGCGGGGTCGAACGTCTCAAGCACCGGCGTGCCGGACAGGTCGATACCCAGGGAGCCCAGCGTCTCCAGCGTGCCCCCGGCGAACTCGACCAGCCGCTCCTGGTAGAAGGGCATCTGCGCCAGGAACCCGCGGGCCGCGTCCGCCACCAGCGCGCCGACCCCGACGAGCCCGACGACCAGCGCCAGCGCCACCGCCGCGATCGCGAGGGCGAACGGGACGCCGCGCCGGTGGAGCCAGAAGACAGGCGTCGCCGCGGTCGTCGCGATGAACACCGCGAGCAGGAACGGCACCATGATGGCTTCGGCGGCCTTGACGCCGGCGACGACCACGACGAACGCCGCCGCGGCCAACAGCGCGTTCGTGGATCTCGTGCGGTCCATCGGATGCCGGCCCTGCGGCTGGCTCAGAACCTGCGGTTGGCGAGGCTCGGCAGTTCCCGCCGCACCTGCCGCACCCGTTCCGGGTCGATGTCGGCCGACGCGAAGGCGTCGCCCTCCCCCGGGCACTCAGCGATCACGTCCCCCCAGGGATCGACGATCAGCGCGTGCCCGTACGAACTGCGGTTCGCGTGTCCATGATCGCCGTACTGCGCGGGCGCGATGACATAGCTCTGGCACTCGATCGCCCGCGCCCGCAGGAGCACGTGCCAGTGGTCCGGGCCCGTTGTCGTGGTGAAGGCGGATGGCACGGTGAGCGCGGTCGCGCCGAGATCGACCAGGCGCTGATAGAGCCCGGGGAAGCGCACGTCGTAGCACACCGTCAGCCCGAGCGTGCCGAAGGGGAGTTCCGTCACCGTCGGCGTGTCGCCTGGCGCCGTGCTCTTCGACTCCAGAAGCCGGGTCCCGTCGGCGAGGTCGACGTCGAACATGTGGATCTTGCGGTACATGGCGCGGATCGCCCCGTCCGGGTCGATGTGCACGCACGTGTTGAAGGCGCGCCGGTCGGGGGCCGACTCGTGGAACCCGAACACGAAGTGGACGCCGTTGTCCGTCGCCATCGCCCGGCAGCGCTCGAGGACGGGGCCGCCCTCCGGCAACGGCTCGAGCATCCCCGCGCGCACCCTACCGGAGCCGATGAACGTGAACGCTTCGGGGGCGAACACGGCCTCGGCGCCATCGGCGGCGGCCGCCGCCACCAAGGCCTCCGTCGCGCGCAGGTTCTCGTCGACATCCGCGGTCGCGCGCATCTGCACGACGGCCGCGCGGCTGGGCTCTTCCTTGCGAGGGGCAAGCCCCTCGCGCTCCCCGGCTGAAGGCTCCCTCACCACGCCCGATGACCCGGCGGTGGCGGCTGCTCGGGCGGGCCCGCAAAACACTGGGCAATGGTCATCCAGGAGTTGGCAACGGACCCCACTACCGTCAGGTCACAGTCGGCGACGTTGCGGCCCTGCGTGACCACGTGCGCGAACTCGACGGCCGAGCCCGACACGTACTCCTCCTCGGAGGGCGAGTTCCACTCCCAGACCGCCCCGGAAGGCGCGTCGAGGCGCACGTAGGGCGCCGGGTCCGGCACGGGGAGCTTGCGGTTCGCGAACGTCCAGCCGAACGTACGCACGCCGATATGGCAGATGTTGCGGATGCGGTCCGTCGGCGCCCGGCCGACGCGCAGGAGATCGTAGATGTCCTGGCCGTGCGCCCACGTCTCCATCTGCCGTGCGGTGGCCATCATGCGGACGCCCATGTCCGGCCCGAACCAGGGCGCCCGCAGGTCGGGGTCCGCGGCCTCCAGCGCGTCGCACAACTGGCCGAAGTAGGAGCGCCAGCGCTCGTGCAGCGGTCTGCCATGCAGCACCTCCGGCGTCTCGCTCGTGTCGCCACGCATGCGGGCATCGCGCCAGGCTCGGAAGCCGTCCGGGTCCGTGACGGAGTGCACGGTCCACCGGT
>JAPPHP010000467.1 GCA_028821035.1 Gammaproteobacteria bacterium
ATCCGGGCGCCTGGAATCTCGGCATCGAGTTCGGCCGCATCTCGCAGCTCCTGGTGGAGAACGCCGGGGACCAGCCCGCGGCGAAGGGCTATCTCAAGGCGTTCGATCCGCTGACGGGCGAGTCCGCCTGGACCGTGGAGTTGCCGCACTACTGGAACGGCGGCGTGCTCGGGACCGCCGGCGGGCTCGTCTTCCAGGGCGATGCGCAGGGGATGTTCATCGCGCGGGACAAGGAGACCGGCGAGGAACTCTGGCGGTTCGACGCGCAGGTCTCGATGATGGCCCCGCCGGTCACCTACCAGATCGGCGGCGTGCAGTACGTCTCGATCCTGACCGGGACCGGCGGCGGGGAGCTGTTCGCCGGCGAGACGAACACGGTGTCAGTGACCCACGGGAACCTCGGCCGGCTGCTGACGTTCGCCCTGGGCGGGGCCGAGGAACTGCCGCCGCCGACGGCGGTCGACCGGTCGATTCCGGAGCAGCAACTCGCCGATGTCGGCGACGTGGAGATTGCCCAGGGCGAGCGTCTCTACAACAGCTACTGCGCGGTCTGTCACGGCGTGCTGGCGCGCTCTGGCGGAACGATTCCCGACCTGCGCCTGATGACCCCGGAGATACACGCGATCTTCGACCAGATCGTGCTCGAGGGCACCCTGGCGGCGAACGGCATGGCCGCGTTCGACGACGTGCTCGCACCCGAGGACACCGGGCGGATACACGCGTACGTACGTGCGCGCGCCTACGAGGACCGCGAGGTGGCGCTCGGCAACCAGGACCTGCCCCGGATGACCTGGCTCCAATAGGAGCGGCGATACCAAGCTGCCCTACTCGTGGGCGGCGTTGACGACAGAGGAGACGATGAAGCGTTTGATGACATCCCTGCCCATGATCATCGGGCTCGCGACGGTCGGGGCGTTACTCTTGATGTTCATCCTGGTGGACGATCCCTCGGACAGCCCGGTGGCCGCGAAGAAGGCGGGACCGACGCACGTCACGGAGGCCGCGCCGTAGCGGACATCCGCCGATCTCCGTCCGAGGATCGAGAGGCGGAGACTCTCTGGGAGAGACAGTTGCGGCTGTATCGGCAGGGTGAGGCTGGCAGTTAGGGGCTCGGTGTCCAGGCGAGGCCCCTGGCCGCGGGAAGCAGGTGCTTTCGCGCTCAGCGGATGCAGACGATCTCCGCACCGACATCAAGGTTCACCCAAGCGCGATCGGCGGTCAGGGCCGGCCAGCCCCGCAGAGTGGCCGTCGCGAGACATGCGCGGTCCCCCAATCCCAAACCGAGGCTCCGGGTGACGGGGCGGTAGCGTCCGCTCAGCAGGGCGTGGCGGTCGTCAAACGGCACGATTTCCATGCCTTCGAAGACGAGCGCGACGTCCTCGTCCTTCCAGCCGCCACCGTGCAGCTTTGACGCCACTTCCTCGGCGTTGACGGCCGAGATGACCGCCCCGGACTCGAGCGCGTCGAGCACCACGTCCGCGCCGGGCTCGTGGAAGACATCCGCGAGGACGGCCGACGCATCGAGCACAAACCGGGTCACTAGTGTGGTGTCCCGCAAGTTTCTGGTACTTCAGAGTTCGCCCTGCGCGTCAATGCAAGGCGTGGTCCGAAGGGAATATCGGGCCGCCCGAAGGGCGCATTGGCAAGAACCACAACGCAGTCTGCTTGCGAGGGGCTTGCCCCTCGCGCTCCCGGCTGAAGGCTCCGGCGTGCAGGGCGAACTCCCGAAGGGCGCGCCCCGGGGAGCGCGAGGGGGTACCCCTCGCATGAAGAGTCCGGCCTGTGGCCGCGTTGCGCCCCTTGCCAATGGGGCCCACCATTCCCTGCGGGGAACGCGCCACCGCCACGCTTGCGTGGCGCGGACACCAGACCCCGTGGAACGCGCTGAAGTGCTAGAAACTTGCGGGACACCACACTAGTCGTGCGCGGCCTCCGCGCGGCGTTCCGCGATGAATTCGTCGACCACGCTCTCCTGACCCTTGCGATGGGCACGGGCGATCGCCCGCACGCGCGCGCGGGCGAGCGCGACCGTCCGAAGCGTGATGCCGTCCTTCTCGAGGGAGACGGTCAGGTCCTGACCGTCCCGGATACCGAGCGACCTGCGCATCTCGACCGGGATTACGATGCGGCCGGCAGCGTCGATCCGGACGCGCTGCGTCGTTGTCTGGTCAGGCTGCGGGTTGGTAGGGGCGGCCGGCATTACCATGTTTCCTCAGCATGGTAGATGGAGACGAATATACCATGCCACAGTTGGCCCACGGGGCTTCGGTGGCGGTAGCAGGGTGTCGGACTTCAGGCGGCAGCGCGAAGTCCGATACCGTGCTGGAACGGCTCTGGGCTGGGGCCAGAGGCAGCGCCCGCTAGGGCGATGGCTTCGGTGGCGCTAGCTTTCCGGCGCCGCCTTCGGCGGCAACGCCGGCGGCGGCACCCTGCTGAACTCGAAACGCGGCCGCTCGCCGCTCACGGCGGACTCGAACCCGGCCCCGTAGTCCGCCCCCTCGATCTCTGCCTCGGCTTCGGGGGCGAGCGCCTGGCGGCTGAGGAACCCGTTCAGCGGTTCGCCTTCCTGGAGTCTTGCCAAGGCTTCGGCGGCTTCTTCCGCCGTCGCTTCGTCCCACGGGATGCTGTAAGCGCGCGGCGCGCCCTGCGCGAGTCCGGCTTCGTCGAGTTCACGCACCCAGAAGTAGATCGCGCCCGGGCCGCCAGAAGCCTTGTCCGGTTCGTCCACCGTCACCCAGTGCAGCCGGAACTGGTCGGGCAGCGACTCGGGGGTGGCCCATCCCAGCAGTCCCTTGTGCGCCTGCCAGGCAGCCACGTAGAGCCCCGTCACGACGACGATCGCGCCGGCCTTGACGGTGAGTGGCAGCCGCGTACGCAGGTTGAGGTGGGCGAGCAACGCGGCGAGGGCCGCGTATGCCAGCGCGAGTCCGACCAGCGCGCCTATCACGCCTTGCGGCCCGCCACTTTCACGAGGAGGTTCTTGCGGAGCTCGTTGGTGCCGGTCACGTCGCCGTTGGCGCCCACGGTGAAGCGGACGGCGGTCTGCTCGTCGCCGACCCCGGTGAGTTCCCGCGTGCCGTAGTAGACCAGTTCGACCTTGGGGTTGAGTTTCTCGACCTTGATGGATACCGGCAGCGGTTCCGGGTAGTTGGCTTGGTAGTGGAGGACGTTGACCACGTACTCGCCGGGCTTGAGGGCGCGCAGGGTGACGGTCTCCTGGTTGATCGGGTTGGAGATGGTCTTGCCGTCCAGGGTGACGCGGTCCTGGAACAGGCCGCGGTCATCCCGGTCGAGGTGCATGAGACCCGTGTCGCGGTTGCGGTACCAGACGAGGTTGCCCCCCGGTCCCTCGACGAGCGTGTCGACGTCGTCGGGATGCCGGTCGGCCCAGCGCACCGTGACGAGGATCTCGGCCTTCGACTCCACGTTGCCGCCCTCGGTGGGGTCCGCCATCAGCGAGAAAGCGGCGACGAACATGAAGGCGAAGCCGAGCAGGGCGTTGAACAGGAGGTCCGTGAACGCGTCCTGGGACTCGGACCGGCCGTAGATGCTATGGCGCATCGTCGTCGCCCTTGTTCCGCTCGGCCCCGTTGGGAGTCAGGTAGACGTCCGTCAGCACGGCGAGGCGCGTCGCGAGTTCGGCGGCCGAGGCGTCGAGCATGTGGTACTGGAGCTTCAGCAGCGTGCTGGTGACGAGGCCGGCGAGCGTCGTGTAGAGCGCCACGGCCATGCCGCCGCTCATGGCGGAGAGCAGTTGTTGCATGAGGCTCGGGTCGAACTCCTCGATGTTGCCCACCGGCAGCAGCATCAGGATGAAACCGACGATCGTGCCGAGCAGCCCGAGCTTCAGGAGGGCGTCGCTCGCGAAGTGCCCGAGCGCGTGCCGGTTGGCCAGTTCGTCCCCGAATGCCGTCAGCAGCGGTCCGGCGTCGCCGCGCGCCCCGCGCTCGTCCCAGTTGTGCAGGAAGTGCCCGATCAGGCCCTGGCGTAGCCGGGACAGGTCGGGCCGTTCGGTCCGTAGCTCGCCCTCGAGCGCGGCGAATCGCTTCCGCTCTTCCGTCAGCGTGTGGGAAAGCCAGAGCCAATGGCCCGTG
Source organism: Gammaproteobacteria bacterium (assembly GCA_028821035.1). Taxonomy (GTDB): domain Bacteria; phylum Pseudomonadota; class Gammaproteobacteria; order Pseudomonadales; family Azotimanducaceae; genus VXNE01. Next base: position 4,095 of record JAPPHP010000467.1, read on the forward strand.
GCGACCGCGTAGAGCCCGATGATGACCCAGGAGATGTAACTCCGGTCGGCGTCCAGCGCGAGGGTGAGCAGGCCGCGGTCGGCCGTCAGCCACACGCCGAACGCCACGAGCCCCAGCACGATCAGGGCGCGCAGGATCAGGTTCGTGTCCGTGGGCCGGGTCACGCGGGATGTGCCTCGCGGAGCGTGCGCCGAAACGTCAGGACGACCGGTACTCCTCCAGCCACGCGTTGAACTCGGGCGCGCGCTTCTCGCGGAACGAGAGTCCGCCCTCGCGCGCGTCCGGATGGTGGTCGGTCACGGCGGTCTTGGCGGCGATCTCGTCGAGGGACTGCTCGAAAGTCATGTCGGCGGCGTTGTAGACCGAGCGTTTCAGCATGCGGATGGCGACCTGGGGGCCGTTCGCGATGTCCGTCGCCAGGGCCATCACGCGGTCCTCTAGTTCGGCGTCCGCGACGACCTCGTGCAGCAGGCCGAGTTCGAGGGCTTCCCGGGCACCCACGATCCGCCTGTTGATGAAGAAGTCCATGGTCTTCGCG
>JAPPHP010000210.1 GCA_028821035.1 Gammaproteobacteria bacterium
CGCAACCGCTGCTGCAGCGCCACCAGCAGGTGTACGCAGTTCGCCACCACGATCATCAGGACGATGGTCGGCGCCGGGGAGATGGGAGGCGAGAAGGGCAGGCCGACCCAGGCTCCGAGGCCCATGGACGCGAGCACGGAAAAGACGATCACCAATCCGGTCGTCGCCACGCCCGCCCAGCTCCGGGTCAGGACACCCAGGACGACCGCCATGAGCACCAGGCTGGCGGGCAGGAAGATCATCTGGCTGTTGATCGAGGCTTCCACGAAGGTCTGGTTGATCATGACCGTCCCGACGACGCGGAGGTCCACGCCGGGGAACCGTGCTTCCGCCTCCGCCGCCATCGACCTCGCGGACTCGGCCACTTCGGTCACGGCTTCGAGGAGGCCCTCCTCCGGTAGCTCGACCGTGACGTTGACGACCGTGACGTCCGCCTTCAGACCGAGCATCGTTCCCGCGATACGCGGGTCGGACAGGGCGACGTCCCGGATGCGCGAGCGCGCCTCGACCCGCGTGAGCGCCTCCGGGTCGACCAGGTCCCGCACGAGGAGATCGTCGCCTTCCGCGGTCGTGTATTGGAAGTTGGCGAGCGAGTCGACGCGCCTCGAGTACGGCGTGTACCAGGCCGCTTCCGTGAGCCAGACGGCCGCCGACAGCGCGTTCTCGGACGTGGCGTCGCCATCGTCCGGCACGATCAGGAAGACGATGTTCTCGTTCTTGCCGTAGGTGTTCTCTAGGGCCTCGAGCTCCAGGAGTTCCCGATTGTGCTGGTCGAAGAAGATGCGGTAGCTGGCGGAGAACTCGAGCGTCGCGATGCCGCCGGCCGCGGCGGCCACCAGCAACAGCGTGGCCAGGATCACCCGCCAGGGCGCCGCGAGCACGCCCTCGGCGAATCGCGCCGCGAACTGCCGGTCCGCTACGCCAGCCATCTCAGACGGCGATCGGCGCCCTGATGCCCGGATGCGGGTCGTACCCGACGAGTTCGAAGTCGTCGATGCGGAAGCCGAAGATGTCGGTCACGGCCGGGTTCAGCCGCATCTCCGGCAGCGCCCTCGGCTCCCGCGCGAGCTGCCGGTCCGCCTGTTCGAGGTGGTTCGCGTAGAGGTGCGCGTCCCCGAACGTGTGCACGAACTCCCCCGGTTGGAGCCCCGTGACCTGCGCCACCATCATCGTCAGCAGCGCGTAGGAGGCGATGTTGAACGGCACCCCCAGGAACACGTCCGCGCTGCGCTGGTAGAGCTGGCAGGAGAGCTTCCCGCCCGCCACGTAGAACTGGAACATCGTGTGGCAGGGCGGGAGCGCCATCTTGGCGACTTCCGGCACGTTCCATGCCGAGACGATCAGGCGGCGCGAGTCGGGATTCTCGGCAATGTCGCGCACGACGTTGGCAATCTGATCGACCGTGCCTCCGTCCGGGGTCGGCCAGGACCGCCACTGGGCGCCGTACACCGGCCCCAGCTCGCCGTCCGCGTCGGCCCACTCGTCCCAGATGTTCACGTCGTGCGCTTTCAGGTAGCCGATGTTGGTGCTGCCCGAGAGGAACCAGAGGAGTTCGTGGATGACGAGCCGCGGGACGACCCGCTTGGTGGTGACGAGCGGGAACCCGTCACCGAGGTCGAAGCGCATCTGGTGGCCGAAGACGCTGTAGGTGCCCGTGCCCGTGCGGTCGCCCTTGCAGGCGCCCGACTCCCTGATGCGCCGCACCAGGTCCAGGTACTGTTTCATCGGCTCGCCGTTCGGGGCACGAGCAGGAAGATACCAAAGGCGACCATGGGGAGCGACAGCAGCTGTCCCATGGAGAGGACGTCGAAGCCGACGAGCCCGAGGTGCGGGTCCGGCTCGCGGAAGAACTCGGTCACGAAGCGCAGGCACCCGTAGCCAACGAGGAACACGCCTGACACCGCCCCGGCGGCCCGCGGGCGCGCCGAGAAGAGCCACACCAGCACGAAGAGCACAACGCCCTCGGTGAACGCCTGGTAGAGGCTCGAGACGTGCCGCGCCGCGGTCTCGTACGCGCCGAAGCAGGTCAGCGTCAATTCACTGACCGCCGGGCACGGGAAGTGCACACCCAGCGCAGTGTCGGTTACGCGGCCCGGCAACTCGGTGTTGATGAAGTTGCCGAGGCGCCCGAGACCGAGGCCCACCGGGACCAGCGGCGCCGCGAAGTCCGTCACTTCGAAGAGGCCCCGGCCGCGCCTCGCCGCGAACAGCCACAGCGCTCCGCACACGCCGACCAGCCCGCCATGGAAGGACATGCCGCCCTCCCAGATGCGCACCAGCCACAGGGGGTCCGCGAGGAACTGGTCGAAACCGTAGAAGAGCACGAACCCCGCGCGGCCCCCGAGAATGACCCCGAGCACGCCGTAGAAGACCAGGTCGGAAACGTCCTGGCGGCTGAAGCCCGCCGGCGCCGGGGAGCGCAAGGGGGAACCCCTCGCAAGAGCCGTGCGGCGCGTCGCGAGCACGTGGCAGACGACGAACGCCAGCACGTACATGAGGCCGTACCAGCGGATCTGGAACGCGCCGAGGTCGATGAGGACCGGGTCCAGGCGGGGGTATTGCATGCTAGACTCGCGCGCTTCTCTCCTTCCCTGCGCCGAAACCCTACAGGAACATGTGCCTGATCCTGCTGGCCTACGACCGGCGCTCGGCCCGTCCCCTGGTGATCGCTGCGAACCGGGACGAATTCTACGCACGCCCCGCCCACGCCGCACGTTACTGGGACGGCGCGCCCCAGGTGTTCGGCGGCAGGGACCTCGAAGCCGGCGGGACCTGGCTCGGCGTCTCCACCGGCGGCCGTTTCGCGGCGCTGACCAACTACACGGACTTCGATCTGCCGGTCGCTCCGGCCGCCTCGCGGGGCGACCTGACGCGGGGGTTCCTGGAGGGTAACGAGAGCGCGGTCTCCTACGCGGCGGCCGTCGACGGGGCCCGCTACCAGGGTTTCAACCTGATCGTGTTCGACGGCACGGACCTCCTGTACTCCTCCAACCGCACCGGCGACGCGCGCACGCTCGACAGCGGCGTCTACGGACTGACCAACACCTGGCTCGGAGACGAGTGGCCGAAGACGAAACACGGCACGGCCGCCCTGGCGCGCATCGCCGCCGAAGCCGACGCGGATGCCGTGCTCGAACTGATGCTGGAGGAGTCGGAGGGGTATCTCGCCGACGGGCACGAGATCGAGAGCGCCCGCCGGGCCACGCCGGCGTTCCTGCGCGGCGAGGAGTACGGCACGCGCGCGTCCACCGCGGTCATCTTCGAGGACGACCGGATCGAGTTCGTGGAACAGCTCTACGGACCCATGGGCGCGCCCGGCGGACGCGTCGCCGAGACGATTCGCATCCGCCCGCCGCGACCGTAGCCGCCACGCTCCGCTGCCCGGCCGGGTGCTAACATCGCCGGCTCTCCAACCTCCGGATGCAAACCATGGCGACCGCCACCGCTACGCACAACCTCCCCCGCACGCTACGCCCCGAGGGGGACTGGCACCATGCCTTCTCCTACCACCCGATGGACGTCGAGATCGCGCGCGCCGACGGCGTGCACATCTACGACCGGGACGGCAACCGTTACTTCGACGTGTCGGGCGGGCCGATGGCGGTCAACCTGCCCCACAACCACCCGCGGATGAAGCGGGCGCTGCAGGAGCAGCTCGAGCACTACACCTACACCCATCCCTCCATCGCGGACCCGAAACGCGCGGAGTTCTGCCGGCTGCTCGCCGAGATCACGCCGGCGGACCTCGATCACGCCTTCCTGGTCTCGGGCGGGTCCGAGGCCGTCGAGACCGCGATCAAGCTGGCGCGCCAGGCGCAGATGGCCCTCGGCAACCCGGGCAAGTACAAGATCGTCAGCCACCGGGACTCCTACCACGGCATGACCCTCGGCACGCTCGGCGTGTCGCACAACCCGGTCGTCCAGGCGGCGTTCGAGCCGATGCTGCCGAAATGGCCGCACGTCCGGCAGTACTCGGACTTCGACCGGCCGGAAGGCACGAGCCGCGAGGAGTGGGGGGTCGAGTGCGCCAAGGCGCTCGAGTACGCGATTCACTACGCGGGTCCCAAGACCGTCGCCGCGTTCCTGGCCACCCCGCACGGCTGTGGCGCCGACTACGCCTGCGTCCCGCCCGACAGCTACTGGCGCACGATCCGGGAGATCTGCGACCGCTACGACGTCCTGCTCATCGCCGACGAGGTCGTCACGGGGTTCGGCCGCACCGGGAAGTGGTTCGCCATGGAGCACTTCAGCGTGGACCCGGACATCATGTCGATGGCCAAGGGCATCTCGAGCTGCTACGTGCCGTTCGGCGCCGTCTCCGTCTCGAGCCGGATCAACGTGCCCTTCGAGCAGGGCTTCCCCTTCGTGCACGGCTACACCTTCGGCGGGCACCCCCTCGGCTGCGCGGCCGGGTGCGAACTGATCCACGTGATCCGGGACGAGAAGCTGCTCGAGAACTGCAACGCGCAGAGCGAACGCGTCTTCTCCTACCGCGACGAACTGCTCTCCCACCCGACGGTGGCGGACGTTCGCGGCTGGGGACTCATGATGGTGCTCGAACTGGTCAAGGACAAGGAGACGATGGCGTTCTTCGACAAGAGCGTCGACGCCCAGGAACTCTTCCAG
>JAPPHP010000168.1 GCA_028821035.1 Gammaproteobacteria bacterium
CGAGGGGACCGTGCTGAAGGCCTCCATGGTGCTCTCCGGCAAGGATTGCCCGCGGCAGGCCGCGGTCGGGGAGGTGGCCGAGCGCACGGTCGCCTGCCTGCGGAACACGGTGCCGGCGGCCGTACCGGGGGTCGTGTTCCTCTCCGGCGGCCAGACCGCCGTCCAGTCGACGGAACACCTGAACGCCATGAACGCGGCCGGGGTGGACCTGCCCTGGCGGCTCAGCTTCTCCTACGGCCGAGCCCTGCAGGAACCGGCGCTCACGACCTGGGCCGGCGATGCCGGCAACGTGGCTTCGGCGCAGCGGCGGCTGGCCCTGCGTGCGCGGCTGAACGGCGCGGCGACGCTGGGGCGGTATCGGGCGGAGATGGAGGCGGCCTGAGCCGCGTTACAGGCGTTCGACCCCGCGGGGGGTGCCTACCAGGACCGTTTCCGGCCGTTCGGCGGCGAAGATGCCGTTCGTCACGACGCCGGGGATGTGGTCGATCTCCCGCTCCAGGGCGTCGGGATCGGTGATGGAGAGGCCGTGCACGTCCAGGATGACGTTGCCGTTGTCGGTGACGAATCCCTCCCGGTAGACGGGCTGCCCGCCGAGCCCCGCCAGCCGCCGCGCCACCAGCCCGCGGGCCATCGGAATCACCTCGACGGGAAGCGGGAAGGCGCCCAGGCGGTCGACGGGCTTGCTGTCGTCCACGATGCAGACGAACGTGTCGGCGGTCGCGGCGACGATCTTCTCGCGGGTCAGTGCCCCGCCGCCGCCCTTGATCAGCGCTTTCGAGGGATCCACTTCGTCCGCGCCGTCGACATAGACGGCCACCGCCGGGGCGGCGTTCAGTTCGAGGACGTGGATGCCGTGCGCCTTGAGGCGCGCCGTGGATGCCTCTGAGCTCGAGACCGCCGCGTCGAACGTGTGCCGGATCTCGGCCAGCGCGTCGATGAACAGGTTCGCCGTACTGCCCGTGCCGACCCCGACGACGGAGTCGGTGGCGAGTTGCGGTGCGATCAGGTCGCGGGCGGCCCGCGCGACGGCGGCCTTGGCGGCGTCCTGGTCCATCCTGGCCCGGGGCTATCCCCCGCTCGCCGCGGCTTCTTCTTCCCGCGGCAGGATGTACCGGGCGTATTCGTCCTCGAACACGAGCCTGGTGGGATCGGTCACGTGATCGACGTAGAGGCGCCCGTCGAGGTGGTCGAACTCGTGCTGGAAGACCGTGGCGAGGAAGCCGCGGGCATCGGTTTCGTGCGCCTGCCCCTGCAGGTCGAGGTAACGCACGTGCACATGCTGTGGCCGCTCGACCCAACCGCGCAGCCCGGGTATGGAGAGGCAGCCCTCCCAGTACCCGGCGGTCTCGGGATCGACCACTTCGATCTCCGGGTTGACGCAGATGGTCATGGGAGTCCGATCGAGTGCGCCGTAGCGCGTCGGCCCGCCGGGAACCTCGACGATCGCGAGCCGCACGTTCTCGTTGACCTGGGGCGCGGCGAGCCCGATGCCCCCGTAGTCGTGCAGGGTGTCGATCATGTCGGCGACGAGGCGGTGCAGTTCGTCGCTGTCGAGTTCCTCCGGCAGCAGCGGCCGGGCGGCCCTCCGCAGGTTGGGATGCCCCATGCGGATGATCTTGCGGACGGCCATGCGATCACTATAGCAGCATGCTCCGGCCGCGAGCCGTGAAGCACCGCCAGCCCCTTTCCGTCACCACGGCGTCCAGCGGCACGTCCCATTCGCGCCGGGGCAGGGCGTCGACCCGCTGCAGTTCGTGCGCCACGCCGATCATGGCGGGGCGCTTCTGCGCCGCGAAGCGGCGGTCGTAGTAGCCGGCGCCCATGCCGAGGCGGCCCCCGTCCTCGCTGAATCCCACCAGCGGCGTCAGGACGGTGGCCAATGCAAGCGGACCGACCGCCCGGCCGGGGAGCGGCTCGACGATGCCGAACCGGTTGGTGCCAAGCGGGTCACCCGCCCGGTAGGGCCGAAACGTCATGCGCGTGGCGGACAGGATCACCGGCAGGGCGATGCGCGGGTGCCTGGCGATGAAGGGCCAGAGGTCGAGTTCGCCGTCGAAGGCGGCGTAGGCCGCGACGCGACCGCGCAGGACCAGTGCCGACCGAAACAGGTGCCGGCAGACGAGGAGGGCGTGGTGCGCCTGGTCGACCCGGGATAGCCCGCGCCGCCGGGCGCGCAGTGTCTTACGCAGCGTCTTGATGCGGCCAAACGGCGAACCGTCTCCAGACTGCGGGCCGGAGGCCGGGGAAGCGATCGTCCAGCGGCCTCCCGTACCCGCTCGAAGGTCCGTCTCCCGATGGCGCCGCTGCCTGGTTTGCCCTGAACCGTTCGGGTTCAGAGCGGGGGTTCATGCGAGTGCCCAAGGCTTCCCGGAGCGACCTCGATGTCGACGCCGATGGCGTCGGCGGGCTGCACCGGGCTTGCGCACCGCTCTCGCAGCGGAGCCCCCTTGGGTTTCTCAACGGTTCGAGGACGACACCGACTGGCGAACACCTCAGGAGACTGCCGCTGAGTAAATCCCTGATGGGAGAATTACGCAAGCCCTGGATTTTCGCGGCGCGGGCCAGGGGCGCCGACTCCGGTCAGGCCCCGGCTTCCGCGAGCGCCTGCGCGACCTTGTCGGTCAGCTCCGCCACCTTGTCGCCGGCGGCGCCCGAGACGCGCGAGAGGTCCGCGTTCGCGGCCAGGTAGTCGTGGGCGATGTTGAGCGCCGCCATGACGGCGATGCGATCGAACCCAAGGACCTTCCCGGTGTCGTGGATCTCGTTCATGCGTTCGTCGAGCAGGCGCGCCGCGGCCGTCACCTGCTCCGCCTCGCCCACGCCGCAACTGACCTGGAACGGCTTGCCGAGGATCTGGACGGAGACGGTGACCGACTCGCTCACGAAGCCTCCTCGAGGGCCTTTAGACGTCCGATCATGGAGTCGACCTGGCTGCTCGCGCGCTCGTTGCGCTCGAGGAGCTTCGCGCGCTCGGCGGTCAGGGACTGCCGCTGGGCCCGGAGCGCCCGGTTCTCCGTGCTCAACGTGCGAACCGCTTCGATGAGTTCGTCGATCCGCTGTTCGAGGACGCCGAGATCGGACAACGGCTTGGGCCCCTTCGATACCGCCCCTGGGTGCGGATAGTGTCGCGTGAATTCGCCGCCATGTGAAGGCGCGACCTCCTGTAACATCCGCCGCCGGTCATTTCGTTCTCGTGGCCTATGTTTCGTGAAGGGCCTGTACCCGGCGTGTCCGCCGAGGAGTACCGGGGACGCCGACGACGGTTGATGGGCGCGATGGAGGCCGGGTCGGTCGCGCTGCTGCCCAGCGCCCGGGTGCGGTACCGCAACCGCGACGCCGAGTACCCGTTCCGCCAGGACAGCGATTTCTACTACCTGACGGGGTTCGAGGAGCCCGACTGCATACTCGTGCTTGCCCCGGGACGGCCGCAGGGCGAGACGGTCCTCTTCTGCCGTGACCGGGACGCCCGGGCCGAGCGCTACACCGGCGAGCGCCTCGGACCGGAACGGGCGGCGCAGGTGCTCGGCCTGGACGACGCCTTTCCGTATGCGGACCTGGACGACATCCTCCCCGGCATCGTCGAAGGCCGGGAGCGCGTCCACGTGACGCTGGGCGACCATCCGGACTTCGACCGGCGCCTGATCGGGTGGGTGACCGATCTGCGGGCGAAGGAGGCGAGCGGCGCGAGCCCGCCGGGCGAGTTCGTCTCCCTGAAGTCGCTCCTGCACGAGCAGCGGCTGTACAAGTCGCCGGCGGAACGCGGGCTGATGGAGCGGGCCGCGGAGATCACCGCCCGCGCCCACTTCCGGGCCATGCGGCGGTGCGCGCCCGGCGTGACGGAGGGGCAGCTCGAAGCGGAACTGGCGCACGAGTTCCTCGCGAGCGGGGCCCGTGCGCCCGCGTACCCCCCGATCGTGGCCGGCGGACGCAATGCCTGCGTGATGCACTACATGCGCAACGACGGGGTGCTCCATGACGGCGACCTCGTGCTGATCGACGCGGGTTGCGAGTTCGAGCACTACGCGGCGGACGTCACGCGCACATTCCCGGTCAACGGAACGTTCACGCCCCCGCAGCGGGATCTCTACGAGCTGGTGCTTGCCGCGCAGATGGCCGCGCTCGACGCGGCCGTGGCCGGCGCGGACTTCCTGGCCCCCCACCGGGAGGCGACCCGGGTTCTGACCGGGGGACTGATCGACCTCGGTCTCCTCGGAACGAGTTTCGAGGAAGCGATCGAGACCGAGGCCTACCGCCAGTACACGGTGCACAACTCGTCGCACTGGCTGGGCATCGACGTACACGACGTGGGCGACTACCGGGTCGGCGGGGCGTGGCGCACGCTCGAACCCGGCATGGCGATCACCGTGGAGCCCGGCCTCTACTTCCCGGACGACGGCTCGGTGGCCAACGTCCCGGCGCACTGGCGTGGCGTCGGCATCCGGATCGAGGACGACGTGCTGATCGAGGAGCGCGGGAGCCGCGTGCTGACGGCGCCAGTACCGAGGTTGGTCGACGACATCGAGGCCGTGATGCGTGGCTGAGGGGCCGTACGACGCGATCGTGGTCGGGGCGGGTCTGGTGGGCGCGACGGCGGCCCTCGCCCTCGGC
>JAPPHP010000389.1:0-2626 GCA_028821035.1 Gammaproteobacteria bacterium
CGAAGCGAATCCGAATGGGCACTTCCACCAGCGCCGTGCCGGCGTCGATGGTGTGTCGGATCACCTTCTTGTCGACGACCCAGAGCATCTCTCGCGTCGCCCCGCCGGTGGACCTCGCCGCCTCCGGAGAAGATACACGAAAGCGCTCCCAAGGCGGGGCGCTACGGCGCAAGCTCCCCGGTCGGCCAACCTCCGGTCTGGGCGAGGTAATCGTCCTCGGCGGCGGTGTTCACCCGGCCGAGGGCTTCGTTGCGGTGGGGGAACCGGCCGAAGCGCGCGATGACGTCGCGATGATGCGCCGCATACCGCGCGAACCCGTCAACGAACTCCCGCCATGGGGGCGGAACCGAATCGATCAGTGCATCGACGCCACCGACGTAGCGCTCCTGCTCGGCGAGCGTCTCGCTGTGGTGAAAGGGATGGAGGAGGAAGATGCGCCCCGGCGGAGGCAGGGCCCGGTCGAGGCCGCCCGCGATGGCGCGTTTCGCAACGGCGACCGCGCGGACATCGTTCTCGAACGCGCGCCCCGTGCCGCGGTGGCAGTGCCGCGAGAACTGGTCGAGCAGGACCACGAGTGCCAGGGCCCCTTCGCTCGTCGCTTCCCTGGCCCCAAGTTCGCCGCGCGCGGCCGCGTCGAGCGTGGCGGCAAAGCGGGTCCGGATCAGGTCATCGAGCGTTTCGCCGGCCCCGTACCAGAAGTCTCCGCGGCGGTCCGCCGCTGCCGGACTCGTCCAGGCGTCCTCGAACCAGAAGCCCAGGATGTCGCCGGGAGAAGCCTCCGGCGGAGGGTCGCGCCGGGTCAGGAGGCGGGTCGCCCGTTGGAGTGTCAGGCGCCGGCGGCCGAGGCCGAGCGGTCCGCCAGGCCTCCCGTCGCGACGACGTACCCGCGGAAGAGTTCCGCGACCTCGTCCGCCACGGCCACGACTTCCTCGATCAGGTCGAACCCGCCTTCGTGTGCCCAGCGCTGGTAAGCGTGCCGGTTCCCGGCCACGAGCATGCAGGCCACGAGCCGCGGCAGGCGGTCGACCGCGGGGTCCATCCGGAAGTCCTTGGCGAGCGACGCTGTCAGCAGGTCCTCGTACTCGTCGTTCACCGTGTGCAGACGCAGCGCGATGGACGGGGAGCGGTTCTGTTGCAGGACCAGTGCCCGAAACCTCTGATAGCCGTCGGTCTCGTTCTTGAGTCCCGAGGTCACCAGGATGATGCGCTCGCGCCAGAACTCGAAGGTCGTGTCGGACCGGTCCGGATCCTCGATGGCGACGCGAAACTCCTCGATCTGCTGGCGGTCGACGGCCACCGCGAGTTCCGGCTTGGACGGAAAATGCCGGTAGAGCGTCTGGACGTGGAGCCCCGCCTGGTCGGCGACCTCCTCGAGGGTGGTGTCGTCGTATCCCTTGGTGGAGAACAGATCTACGGCCGCTTCGATCAGCGCGGCGCGTGTCCGGCGCTTGCGTCGCTCCCGGAGCGGGTACTGGATCTGAACGGCTTCGGCTTTTGCGGACATAGTAGACTGGCCCTCGACTTGGAGCGGGTTCTTATGGGATTGGGACGATGGAGAAGTATCCGTTTTGCAGCGCGGCGTGGGTCGGCGTCGCTAGAGACTTCATAGAGACGCAGTGCGCCGAAAACAACCTCAGCGGTATCGAAACGTCCTTTTGTGAGAAGTTTACAGATACACCAGACAACGTCACTACGGATGGTGACGGCGTCACGGGCTGGTATTTTCGCATCGCCGGCGGGAAAGTGGAAGTGGGTCATGGCGTGATCGAGGACGCCGACGCGACGATCATCGCGGACTACCAGACGGTCGTGCCCCTCGCGCGCGTGGTCTTCGAAGGCAACCCGGAGGGCGCGGCCGATGCGCAGAGGGTCGTCGAGCAGGCGACCGCCGAGGGCAAGATGCGGCGCGAGGGGAGCGAGGACGCCATGAACGCGACCCCATTCCTGGCCGGGCTCCACGACGTGCTCGCCCGGCGCACCGCCTGACCGGGCGCTCCTACTGCGCGGCCCGCCGCGCCTCGAGCGCCTGCAGGATCTCCTCGTGGCGCCGCTTGTCGATGCGGTACAGGAACGCGAACCCGAGCCCGCCGTACACGATGATGTAGTACAGCGGACCCATCATGAAGAGGAGCCCGTCGATGACCTCGGGCGACACGCCCTGGGTCGCCGCGTCGTCCGGGAACGCGATGAGTTCGAGGCCGAATCCGCCGATCAGCCCGCCGAGGCCCTGGGTCAGCTTGATGGCGAAGGTGCGGACCGCGAAGATCATGCCCTCCGCCCGGTTGCCCGTGTTGAGTTCGTGCTCGTCGGCCACGTCCACGAGTTGTGAGTCGATGACGACGGGGACGACGGGCAGGGTGATGAACCCGAGTCCCCAGATCCCGAAGAAGGCGATCGCCAGCCAGATCGTGCCGTTCTCGGGGAACCAGCCGAGCAGCCGCAGGCAGTACGGCAGGCCGACCAGGAACGTGGTGACGGCGATCATCGAGATGACGGTGTACTTCTTGTCCATCAACCGTGTGAGCCACGCCGCCACCAGGACGACCAGGAGCGCGCCCGGCACGCGCACGATGTCGCGCAGCGCGATCTGTTCGGTGGAGAAGTCGAAGGCGTAGACGAAGGTGTA
>JAPPHP010000389.1:2726-4576 GCA_028821035.1 Gammaproteobacteria bacterium
AGCAGTCCGTTGGCGTAGTCGGGCGTCGAGGGGAAGATGACGAACATCACGAAGACGCCGAGCACGACGACGCCCACCAGGCCCACGATCCAGTTCCAGCCCCAGACCGACGTGCGCTCGTTGTAGTCGTCGGTCAGCTCGGCGCCCAGGGCGCTGTGCGGCACGGCGTAGAAGGTCTTCGCGAGCCGGACGCCGACCATGGTCACCGTGAACCAGAGGAACAGCCCCTGTTCGGACAACCCGTCCGGCGGCTGGTACATCAGGTAGAAGCAGACCGCCAGGGGGAACGCGGAGAGGAACATGAAGGGGTGCCGCCGACCCCACCGGGTCCGCACGCTGTCCGACAGCGCGCCGACCAGCGGGTCCGATACGGCGTCGACGATGCTGGCGATCAGGAAGGCGGTGCCGCACAGCCCCGGCGACACGCCGAGCACCTGGTTGTAGTAGATCATCGTGGCGACGCCGGCCGCCCCCACCATGGCCTGCTCGAGGGATCCGGACGAGAAGGCGAGCTTGGTGCGGGCGGAGATGCGCCGGCGACGCGGGTTCGCGGGGCTCTCCATGGCGGCAGGCTACCCCAACAGGTTGATGGCACGCCAACGGCGAACCGCCGCGAGCGCCGGGGCGGCCCGATGCAATAACATGTGCGGAGATTGCACAGGCAGGTAGACAGCACATGACGAGGACCGTTCCCGCGCCGGACGAGAACAACGTCTGGCGGCTCGACACGCCGGGTTCGGAGGGTTGGCCGCGCACGGCCCACGCCGACGATCCGAACAAGTACTTCATGGTTTCGACGGATGGCCATGTGCAGGAGCCGTCGGATCTGTGGGCGACGCGCATCGACCGCAGGTTCCGCGACCGGTTGCCCACCATGACCACCGGCACGGACGGCAAGCGGTACCAGAAGACCGAGGGCTTCCGGCCGGTGCGCCTGCGCAACATCGAGTTCAAGGGCGAGGACGGGCTGCGCAACGCCGCGGGGCAGACCCCGGACGAGCGCATCGCGGACCTGGCCCTCGACGGCGTGGACGCGGAAGTCCTCTTTCCGAACAAGGGCCTCACCATCTGGGCCACGCCGGACGCGGTGTTCAGCCAGGCGATGTGCCGCGTGTACAACGAGTGGGCGTGGGAGACGTTCGGCGACTACAACGATCGCCTGGCGCCGATGGCGTGCGTGGCCCCGGCGGACATGGACGCCGCCATCGCCGAAATCGAACGCTGCGCCGCCCTCGGCTTCCGGGGCCTGTCGCTACCGTGCAAGCCGGTGTGGGGCGCGCCCGACCACGCGGCGCTGAACTACAACCTCCCGGATTTCGACCCGCTCTGGTCCGCGATCCGGGAAGTGGACCTGCCGATCACGTTCCACGTGTCCACCGGCCGTGACCCGCGCACCTCGCGCGGCAACGGCGGGGCCGTCATCAACTACGCGGTGCACTCGCTGGCCCCGACCATGGAGCCCCTCGCGAACCTCTGCGCTTCGGGCGTCCTCGCGAAGTTCCCGGGGCTGCGCTTCGGCAGCGTCGAGGCGGGCATCGGCTGGGTGGCCTGGGCGATCCAGGCCATGGACGAGGCGTACCTGAAACACCACATGTTCGTGCGGCCAAAGCTCGACATGCTGCCGAGCGACTACTTCCGCCAGCACGGGTTCGCCACGTTCCAGGAGGACAAGGCGGGCCTCGACGTCGCCCGGGAGCATCGGCTGATCGACAACTTCATGTGGGCGAACGACTACCCGCATCACGAGGGCACGTGGCCGCATTCCGCCGAAGCGATCGAACGCACCATGGGTCAACTCACCGACGGCGAGCGGGCGAAGATCCTCGGCCTGAACGCCGCGCGGGTGTTCC
>JAPPHP010000239.1 GCA_028821035.1 Gammaproteobacteria bacterium
ACCCTGGTCTGGTTCTCCGACGAGAGCGGTTACGGGCACCTGTACCGCAAGGACCCGGATGGGGAGGTCACCCAGATCACGTCGGGCGACTGGAATGTCGGAGCGATCGTGCATGTCGACCGCGAGGCGGGCCGGCTGTATCTCCTGGGGTCCCAGCCCGAGGCGGAGGGCAATCCCTACCATCACTTCGTCTACGGCGTCGACGTCGACGGGTCGGATTTCGCGAGGATCACGCCCAGCCGCGGCAATCACGGCTCGATGATGTCGCTGGTTACAGGCGCTTCTGGTTTCTCGCCCACCGGCGAGTACCTGGTCGTGACCTGGAGCACGACCACGGACCCAGGCCGCACCGAGTTGCTGACGAACGAGGGCGAACTGGTCGCCGTACTCGAAACGGCCGACGCCTCACCCCTGGAGACAGATGGTTTCGTCGCCCCGGAGCCGTTCACGGTGACCGCCGCGGACGGCGAGACCACGCTCTACGGCAGCCTGTTCTTCCCTGCGGACTTCGACCCCGAGCGGTCGTACCCCATCATCGACTCCATCTACCCCGGCCCCCAGATCTGGCGCGACCCCCACCAGTTCGCGGGTTCGCTGTACGGCCGGTTCGGCGCCCAAGCCATGGCGGAGATCGGTTTCGTCGTCATGGCGGTCGATGGTCGGGGCACGCCGGGGCGCAGCCGGGACTTCCACTTCCCGCCGGGCGTCAACTTGCTCGATTCCGCCGGCAGCCTGGACGACCACATCGCCGCCATCGAACAGCTTGCCGCGGAGCGGTCGTACATCGACGCGGAACGCGTGGGGATCTACGGTTGGTCCGGCGGCGGTTACGCCTCGACCCACGCCATCCTCCGCTACCCGGATTTCTACAAGGTGGCGGTGTCCGGCGCCGGCAACCACGACCCGCGTACCTACCTGCCCATCTGGGGGGAGAGCTACCAGGGGGACACCGACGATGCCTACTACGAGGCCGGCTCCAACGCGCACCTCGCCGGCAACCTGAAGGGCAAGCTGTTCCTGATCCACGGCGCGCTCGACGACAACGTGCATCCGGCCAACACGTACGCCGTCGTCGACGCGCTCATCGCCGCCAACAAGGACTTCGACCTGCTCATCCTGCCGAACGCGGGACACGCCCCCGGGGACGCGACGGGGTACTTCGCGCGCCGCCAGTGGGACTACTTCGTCACCCACCTGCTGGGGATGCGGCCGCCCGAGAGGTACCGGGTCGGCGCGGAGTGAAGTCGGACCTGGGCGCGAGGCACGGCGCCGCGCCGAGGCGCTGGATGCAGCCCTGATGTCGCAGGACGCGGCGGGCGCGTGAATCGAATGGCGAAACAGGTTTGAGAGACAACATATGAGCACCGAAGCGCGGCTGCCACAGGCCATGCAGGACCTGACGCACGAGGTCGTGACCGCGGACAGCAATGGGATCGACTACGACGTGTGGACCTGGCGCCCCCCGCGGTACGAGCAGAGCGATCAGTCCTATCCGGTGCTGTTCGTGCTCGACGGCGCGATGTTCATGGGTACGGCCGTCGAAACGGTGTCCGTGATGTCGACCATCGGGGAAGCCAGACCGTCCATCCTGGTGGGTGTATCCACCGCGCCCCAGGGTGCACACGGGATCCAGCGGACCATCGACTACTCCGCCGAGGTACCGACGGCCGAGGTTCGGGCACCGGCGCCCGGCACCGAGTTTTCCTTCTGGGAGATGTACGAAAAGCTGTTCGAGGCAGCCGGGATGCGGTTCGAGGACGGCTTCGGCGGTACGGACGCGTTCCACGCCTTCCTGACGGAGCAGATCCTCGCGGACATGACCTCCCGGTACCGCGTCGATCTCGACGAGGTCGGGGTGGCGGGACACTCTTCGGGTGGAGATTTCGCGGTGGACACGCTGCTGCGAAAGCAGAGCCCGATCAGCCGGTTCATCGTCGGGTCATACGGCACGGATGTGCTGGAAGCTACACTGCCCGAACGAGAGAAACGGTTCGCCGCCATGGCGGGCACCCGACCTCTCCGCGTGTTCTGCGGATACGGCGGCGCGGAAGAGGACGACCCCTACCTCACGCAGTACATCGAGCGAGGCGTCGCACTGCTGCAACGGCTGCAGGCCAGCGACCCAAGCCTGGACGTCACCATTCGGCGCTTCGACCGCGAGACCCATGGCTCGGTGTTCGCGCACATATTCTCGTCGGGCTACCGGGAACTCTGGGGAACCGGCATCAGCTTCGTGGAGGCGATGCGTGGGGTTTCGATCGACCTTTGAGTCCATGAATGCGTCTGGACGTGATGAACAGGCGGAGGTTTCTGCGGAACGGTAGCTTCTTCCTCGCCGGGGCCGGCGTTGCCTGCTCGACCGGGTCCCTGGGTTCCGAGCCGGCTTCCAAGCAGGCGGGTCGAACCGGATTTCGATACCCGCCGGCCCGCAAGGAGCCGGTCAGGATCGGAGGCGTTGAGCCGGCGCCGTGACGAAGTGGTAGGACCGACAGCAGGCCCGCGCGAAGCCCCTAACCCCGCCGGACCGAAACGCTATCGAACGATGACGCCCGCAGGCGGCCGGCCACGGCAGCGATTAGGACCAGGCTGCTCGCCGACGGCGTGTTACACGGCGCGAAGCCACCGGACGCTGGCAACCTGCTCGTCCTCCGGGAGCCCGTGTGCCGTCGCTGCACTGATCGCGGGCGGATCTCTCACGAGAAGTATCGGCGATGGCTGATTCAATGCTCGCCGGAGTTGCTTGAAGCTACCCGGGAACGCACCACCGGACGCGGCACATGGCGAGAGCGGTCAGCCACGACCAGAACTTCAAGAACCTCATCCTGGACTATCCGCGCCACGCGCTCACGTTCTTCGCTCCGGAGGAGGCACCCGCGCCCGGCGACGAGGTGGAGATCGTGCCCCTGCGGCAGGAGCAACTGCAGGAGCGGCTCGGACGACGCTACGATGAGCTCGATACACCGCTGAGGGTCGAGTGGCGCGACGGCCACCGCGAGGCGGTGGTGTTCGCCCTGGAGGAGGAGACCGATGGCGGGCGCTTCTCGGTCCACCGGCTGGGGCGCTACTGCCTGGAAGTCGCGGAGTTGTTCGACACGAGTCGCGTCGTGTCGGTGTCGATCTTCCTGAGGGACAGTCCGGACCCGAAGACGCTCGTGCTCGGCACCGAGCACCGCCACTACCTGACGTTCGACCACCTGTCGTGCCGGCTTGACGCGATGGACGCCGCGGCGTGGCGGGACAGCGACAACCCGGTCGCCCTGGTGAACCTGCCCAACATGCTTCGGCCGCCGGACATGGACCGCGTGGACGTGTTCGCCCACGCGGTACGCGGCCTGCGGGCCGTGGAGCCGGACCGCGCGAAGCTCGCGAAGTACGTTCAGTTTATCGACATCTACGCCGCGCTTACGGAGAATGAGTACGAAACCTACCGGCGGCGGTACCCGGAGGAGAGCAAGACCATGGCGGGAATGATCCAGAGGGCGCACGACGAGGGCCGCTTGGACGGAGAACGGACGGTCCTGGAGCGGCTGTTGACGCGGCGCTTCGGTCCGCTTTCGCCCGCCGTCTCCGAGCGGCTGCAAGGGGCGTCGGCGTCCGATTTGGAGGCGTGGGTCGAGAACGTGCTGGATGCGCGCGCGGTGGACGACGTGTTCGATCGGGAAGCCCGGGAACGCGCGCCGTAGGACGGCGCGGGCTTGTAGCCGATGGGGCTGGGCCGCGAGCGGAGCTGTCAGCCGCCACCTTGGCGTGTGGTCGAAGACGCCTTTCTGCCCGGCGTTGAGAATGCGCCCGGACACCGCCTCACGGCATCGACAGCGAGTTCGTGCTGCGCCCCGGCGCGACGCTGACCGCGGCGGAACTGCGCGACTACTGCGCCGGTCGGATGGCTCGCTCCATCGTTCTGGAGCATGTCCACGTCCTCGAGAGCTTGCCGAGGACCGCGACCGGCAAGGTGGCGAAGGCGGAGCCGAAGAACGCGCATGGCGGCACGCCGGCCCCGCTCTGAGGGTCGTCCTGGCCGCGTGCGTCTTGCCGGGCATTGCCGTCGCGGAGTTCCGCATGACACGCCTGACGTCCCTGCTGCTGGGTCTCCTGGCCAACATCGCGTTGGCGGGCGACATCGACCTGTCGCCGCGAAGCTGGCCCGCTGGGGAACTGGAGCGCTACGAGAACCTGTTCGGCGCGGAGAAGCCCCTGGCGGAATCCAGGACGGGCATCATCGTCAGCACGACAGCCGCGCCTGCCACCCGGGCGGGCCTCGAGGCGCTCAACCAGGGTGGGAGCGCCGTCGATGCGGTACTCACCCATGCCCTGGCGGAGATCACCCTGGTGGCGAGCTGCTGCGTCAGCCACGCGGGATTCATGGACCTCATGGTCTTCGAAGCCGCCACCGGCGAGGTCCATCACCTCAACGGCGGCTGGAACACGGTGCTCGGCGAGGACGATCCGCTCTCGATTCCGGGGGACGGCGTGCCGAGCGGGCGGGGCTCGCTGGTGCCGGGATTCATGGCAGGGGTCGAGGCGGCGCACGAGCGCTTCGGCAGGCTGCCCTTCGCTGCGCTGTTCGGCCCGG
>JAPPHP010000415.1:0-1761 GCA_028821035.1 Gammaproteobacteria bacterium
CCCGGTTCTCCTGCCTGGTGACGCCCACCCGCCGGCAGAAGTCGCGGATCATCTCCGGCGTGTAGCCCCGGCGCCTGAGACCCGAGATCGTCGGCAGGCGCGGATCGTCCCAGCCCGCCACGTGACCGCCCTCGACCAGCTTCCGGAAGAAACGGGTCGACATCACGGTGAACTCCAGGTTCAGCCGCGAGAACTCGATCTGCGGTGGATGGAAGTTCACGTCGACGTTGTCGAGCACCCAGTCGTAGAGCTCGCGGTTGTTCTCGAACTCCAGCGTGCAGAGCGAGTGCGTGATGCCCTCGAGGGCGTCGGAGAGGCAGTGCGTGAAGTCGTACATCGGGTAGATGCACCAGTCGTCGCCCGTGCGGTGGTGGGTCGCGTGCCGGATGCGGTAGAGCACCGGGTCGCGCATCACGATGTTCGAGGCGGCCATGTCGATCTTCGCCCGCAACACGTGCGCCCCGTCGGGGAACTCTCCCGCGCGCATGCGGCGGAAAAGGTCCAGGTTCTCCGCCACCGGACGATCGCGATCCGGGCTTTCCGTACCGGGCGTCGTAAAGGTGCCCCGCGTCGCCGCGATCTCCTCGGCGCTCTGGCTGTCCACGTACGCCTTGCCACGTTCGACGAGCTGTCCGGCGAACCCGTAGAGGGCCTCGAAGTAGTCGGAGGCGAAGGTCGCGGCGTCACCCCAGGAGAAGCCGAGCCAGGCGACGTCGCGCTGGATGGCCTCGACGAACTCCTCGCTTTCCTTCAGCGGGTTGGTGTCGTCGAAGCGCAGGAAAGTGCGCCCACCGAACTCCTCGGCGACGCCGAAGTTCAGGCAGATGGACTTCGCGTGACCGATGGTCAGGTAGCCGTTCGGCTCCGGCGGGAACCGCGTCACGACGGTGTCCGTCACGCCTTCCGACAGATCCTGGCGGATGCGGTGGCGTATGAAGTCGCTCGACTCTTCCGGCATGGGCGAGGGCGGTCCCGTCGAAAGCGGGCATTCTAGTGTGGTGTCCCGCAGGACGGAACGGAATCAGGGCGCGATGATCGAACGACCGCCGATGCGCCAGGCGCCCTCCGGCGTGCCCACCAGGAACACCGCCTGGACGCGGTCTCCGTCGGTGGCCTCCCAGGTCGCCGCCACGACCGCGCCGCGCGTCCCGGCCTGGACCGCGTGGACATCCAGAACGGAGCGCGGCCTCGCCGCCGCGGCGGCCAGTCCCTCGACGACCTGGGCATGGTTCCGGTATTGGTCCACGTGGCCGATGCCCACGTCGACGAGTGGATGGCTGACGGAACTGCCTGCCGCGTCGAAGTCCCCGGCGGCCAACCGGTCCAGGTGCTCGCCTACGACGCCGATCGGGGCCGACGCATCGACCGCTTCGCCCTCCCTGAAGGAGTCCGTCCCGAACCGGGCCTGGATCCCCCATGAACCGTCGATCCGGGTCAGGATGTAGGTCACGCGGTTGCGCAGGATCGGCTCGTCGTTGGCGTTGTATCGCGTCCAGCCCCCGGCGAGGTGGACCTTGTCGGCGGACTCATGCACGCGCACCGGCTCGACGCCGACCGATCGCACCCACCCGGTGGCCTCGCGGGCCGACCACGAGGCGCCGGCCGCGTACTCGGCCGGCGTTTCGAAGTAGAGCCCCGTGCCCCGCGCCGACACGCGGACGTGCGGATAGCTCATCACGGCTGCCCAGCCCTCGGCGTCTTTGGCGCTGTCCGCGCGGAAGAACTGGTGGTAGGCGTCCTCCGGGGACTCGAAGGCGGGCG
>JAPPHP010000415.1:1861-4566 GCA_028821035.1 Gammaproteobacteria bacterium
GACCTCTCGCCCTGCACGCTGACCGCCAGCGAGGGACGTCAGGAGATCCGCGGCCGCTGCACGACCCTCGAGGTCCCCCTCGATCCCGAAGATCCGGCAGGGGAGACGATCGGCCTCCACGTCGCCGTCGTCCCCGCCGTGGTCGAGACGCCGGCGCCCGACCCGGTGACCGTCATCGCCGGAGGACCGGGCGATGCGTCGACGCGGTTCTTCGCCCAGGTCCAGGGCGCGTTCGAGCAGGTAGGCCGCACGCGGGACATCGTGCTCGTCGACCAGCGCGGGACCGGGAAGTCCGCCCCCCTGCACTGCGAGAACTTCCGCGAACTCGGCCCGCTGGCCGACGTCGTGACCGATGTCGACACCCTGGTCGAGATGACCTTCGCATGCCTCGATGCACTCGCGCCGGACCCGCGTTTCTTCACCTCGTCCCTGGCCGTCCAGGACCTGGACCGCGTGCGCGATGCATTGGGCTACGAACAGCTCAACGTCTACGGCATCTCCTACGGGTCCCGCGTCGCCCAGCATTACGCGCGCCGGTTTCCGGAGCGGACCCGGAGCGTCATCCTGGACGGTGTCGTGCCCGCCGTAGTCGCACTCGGCCCGGACACCGCCGTCGAGAGCCAGCGCGCCCTCGACGCGATGCTCGAGCGGTGCCGGACCGACCCGGCTTGCGACGCCGCGTTCCCGGAGTTGGCCCGGAACTTCGAAGCCGTCCTCACGCGGCTCGAGGCAGCACCGGCGCGCGTCGCCTTCGAGCATCCGCGCACGGCGGAGCTGCAGGAGGTGCTGGTGGACCGCCTGACGTTGGCGGGGGTGGTGCGCCTGCTGCTCTACTCGCCGGTGACGACCAGCGTGCTCCCCGTCCTCATCGACGCGGCCTGGCGCGGCGACTACAAACCGCTCGTGACGCACGGCTACCTCGCGTCCCTCGGCGTCGAGGAACTTGCCATGGGTCTGAACTACGCGATCGTCTGCACCGAGGACGAACCCTTCGCCCGTGGCGTGGATCTCGAGGCGCAGCGGGCGACGTACATGGGCACGGCGTTCATGGAAATGCTCGGCCGCGTCTGCGCCCGCTGGCCGCGCGGCCCGATCGACGACGACTTCAAGGAGCCGCTTGAGAGCGACGTTCCGGTGCTCTTCCTGACCGGCGCGGAGGACCCCATCACGCCGCCGCGCTACGTGCCGCTCGCGGCGCAGCGACTGACGAACTACGGCGAACTCGTCGGGCCCGGCCAGGGCCACGGCATGCTCGCGTCGGGGTGCGTGCCCCGCATCATGGCTGAGTTCGTCGAGGCGGCCGACCCGGCCGGCCTGGACCTTGACTGCGCCGAGCGCATGCGCCCGTTCCCGCTACTGACGTCGCCCCTCGGCCCGGCGCCATGATCGAGATCGAGAACCTCGAGAAACGCTTCGGCAAGGTGCAGGCGCTCGCCGGTACGTCCTTCACCGCCCGGGACGGCGCGATCACCGGTCTCCTCGGTCCGAACGGCGCCGGGAAGTCGACGGCCCTGCGGATCCTCTGCACGGTGCTACGCCCCGACGCGGGGACGGCCGGCGTCGACGGGATCGACGCGATGGAGGACCCCATCGGCGTCCGGGCCCGCATCGGCGTACTCCCGCACAACGCCAACCTGTACGCCAACCTCACCACGCGGGAGAACATCGCCTACTACGCCGCGCTGCAGGGCATGGATAACGCGGCCGGCACGGCCGCCGTCGAACGGGTCATCGATACGCTGCAGATCGGCGACATCGCAGACCGCCGGACGAAGGGCTTCTCCCAGGGTCAGCGGATACGCGTCGGCCTCGCCCGCGCGCTGGTGCACGATCCCCGCACGCTGATCCTCGACGAGCCGACGAACGGCCTCGACGTGATGGCCACGCGCGCCCTGCGCGACGTCATCCGGGAGCGGCGCGACGCCGGCTGCTGCGTGCTGCTGTCGAGCCACGTCATGCAGGAAGTGGCCGCGCTCTGCGACCGCATCGTCATTCTCTCTCAGGGTGCGGTAGTGGCGGCCGGCACTCCCGACGAGATTCGTGCGGCGACGCGGCGGGACGATCTTGAGGATGCGTTCGTCCACGCCATAGGGACGGATCGCGAGGCCGCCCGTTGAAGTACGCTCTCCGCGTCTTCCGCAAGGAGTTCGTCGACAGCGCCCGGGCACGTCGGGCGCTGGGCTCTGCACTGCTGTTGGGGCCGCTGTTCGGCCCCGTGCTGTTTGGCGTCGTCGTCGGCTTCTCGGTCAATCTCGGGGTCGATGAGTCTTCCGAGCCTGTCGAGATTCCCGTCGTCGGCGCCGACCGGGCCCCCAACCTGATCGCCCATCTGGGCCAGCGGCTCATCGACGTGGACGCGCAGCGCTTCGAGAATGCCGACACCCTGCGCGATGCGGTGCGCGCCGGCGACGAGAAGGTCGGACTGTTGATCGACGAGGGCTTCGGCGAAGCGCTCGGCGACGGTACTCCGGCCCGCCTGTGGCTCGTCGTCGACCAGGCAAACGCGAGCGCGCAGGTCCCCCGGCAGCGCCTCAGGGCGGCCCTCGGGGAATACGGCACGACCATCGGCATGCAGCGGCTGCAACTGCGAGGCATCGACCCGAACCTGGCACGTCCCTTCGCGGTCCTGACGGACGACGTCTCGACCCCCTCCGGCCGCTCCGTGCTCCTGCTCGGCATGATGACCTACTTCCTGCTTTTCGCCA
>JAPPHP010000150.1 GCA_028821035.1 Gammaproteobacteria bacterium
GGACGGGCGTGCCGGCCTGGTCGTACCAGCGCCGGAACTGCGTCAGGTCCATCCAGGAAACCTCGGCCATCGCGTCGACGAAGACCTCGGTGGTGACCGCGCCGCCGTCGTGCCGCGCGAAGTAGAGGTCCGACCCGGCCCGGAAGCGGGAAGCACCCAGGATGGTCCGGAGCATGCCGACCACCTCGGCGCCCTTCTCGTACACCGTGGTCGTGTAGAAGTTCGAGATCTCCTGGTACGAATCCGGACGCACCGGGTGCGCCAGCGGGCCGGCGTCCTCCGGGAACTGGGCGTTGCGCAGGAACTCGACGTCCTCGACGCGTTTCATGGTGGGCGAATTCATGTCCGCGCTGAACAGGGAGTCGCGGAACACCGTGAAGCCTTCCTTCAGGCTGAGCTGGAACCAGTCGCGGCAGGTGACGCGGTTGCCGCTCCAGTTGTGGAAGTACTCGTGTCCGATCACGGTTTCCACGCGGAGATGGGCCGTGTCCGTGGCGGTGTCCGGGGACGCGAGCAGCAGACTCGTGTTGAACACGTTCAAGCCTTTGTTCTCCATGGCCCCGGCGTTAAAGTCCTCCACGGCGACGACCATGAATACGTCCAGGTCGTACTCCCGACCGAACCGTTCCTCGTCCCAGCGCATGGACCGTTTCAGGGCCGACATCGCGTAGGCGCACTGCCCGATGTTGTGCGGTTCGGAGTAGATCCGCAGGGTCACGCCGCGCCCCGACATCGTCTCGAAGGTGTCCTCGACGACGGCCAGGTCGCCCGCCACCAGGGCGAACAGGTAGCTCGGTTTGGGGAAGGGGTCCTTCCAGGTGACGGTGCGGCGGCCCGCGCGCTCATCCTCCGCCACCAGGTTGCCGTTGGAGAGCAGCACCGGATAGGTCGCAGCGTCCGCCGTGACGGTGGTGGTGAAGCGGGAGAGGACGTCAGGACGGTCGGGGTAGTAGACCATCCGCCGGAAGCCCTCGGCCTCGCACTGGGTGCAATACATCGCGCGGGACTTGTAGAGGCCCTCGAGGATGGTGTTCTTCTCCGGCTCGATCCGCGTCCGCACGGTGACGGTGCAGCGGGCCGGCGCGTCGAACACCGTCAGCGACTCCTCGTCCACGCGGTACTCGTTGCCGGACAGTTCGCGGCCGTCCACGGCGACTCCGAGGAGGGTGAGTTCCTGGCCGTCGAGACGCAGGTCGCCCCCGGCGCCGTCCCCGTCGAAACGCAGGTCCGCGCGGACCTCGGTGTGTCCCTCGTGTATGTCGAACGCCAGCAGCGTCTCTTCGAGGCGGAAGGGGAAGAGGCGGTACTCCGCCAGGTAGGTCGTGCCATCCGTCATGCGCTTGCTCCTCAGAACAGATCCATCTGGCGTTCGACGACATCGTCGCCGACCCGCTCGACACGTACGGCGCAGCCGGTGTGCGCGGCAACGTGGAAGGCGCCGTGATCGAACAGCAGGTACTGACCGATGACGCCCCGCAGGCGCCCCTCGACCACGCGGTCGCCGTCCTCGGCGAGCGTGAGGCGCAGGGGGCGCCGGCTGTAGCGCATGATCGGATATTGGAGGTCCGCCGTCTCGCGCGCCTCGAGCCATTCCACGCCCGACAACTGCGACGCCCGGTCCCGAAGCCTCTCGGGGAGTCCGTCGGCCACCGCCGCCAGATCCAGCGGTTTCGCTCGGCCGGTCACGAGCGCGCGCCAGTCCGTCTTGTCCGGGATGCGTTCGGCGAGCAACGCCTCGAGTTCTCCCGCGGCGCGCCGCGTTGTGGCCCGCGCGATGGACAGCCCCTGCGTCGCCCCCTGCTCGATCCACCGGGGCACGGCCGTGCTCCCCCTCGTCAGGCCCACTTTCGCGCCCGACGAGTTCGCGAGATACACCGTGTGCGGCACCATGCAGTGGGCCTCACCCCACTCGGGCTCCCGGCACGTGCCGAGGTGGTAATGGCAGCGGGTCGGGCTGACGACACAGAGGTCACAACGCGCCAGGGTCTTGAAGCAGCGGTAGCAGTAGCCGCCCCCGTAGCGTTTGGGTGTACGCGTTCCGCAGTGTTCGCAGCGCGTCTCGCCCAACCAGGTGATGCGCAGTCCCTCCCCGAGGCAGGGATTGAGCGGCAGGCTGCCACCGGCGTGCAGGACGTAGCGGATTGGCCTCTCGGCAGTGAAGGACAGCTTGCGCAGCGAGCCTTCCAGCATGGCCTCATTCTACGTCCCGGATGCGCCCGGGCGCGCCGGTCGTTTCCCCCGGCCGCCCGCGACTGCGCTAAACTCCTGACCATGCAGGCAGTCGATCAACAGGTCCTCGATCAGGTCCATGCCTGGCTCGAAGCGGGCGAAGCCTGCTGGCTCGCCACCGTCGTGCAGACGTGGGGCTCATCGCCCCGTCCGGTCGGTTCGCTTCTGACCTGCAACCGCGACGGGCGGGCGGTCGGATCCCTCTCCGGCGGCTGCGTGGAGGACGACCTGCTCGAGAAACTCATGGCCGGGGAACTGGCCCGCGAGCGGGCGCAGTTCTTCCAGTACGGCATCACTCCCGAAGAGACCGAACGCCTCGGCCTGCCCTGCGGGGGCCACCTCGACATCGTGGTGGAACCCCTCGAGCCCACCGCGCGGTACCGCGAGCACTTCGCGCACGTGAGCCGCCGCGTGGGCGGGCGGCGCTGCGTGGAGCGCACCGTGCGCCTCGGCCGCCGCTCGTTCTCGGCCACGGACGTCGACGCCCACCGGCCCCTCGCCTACGACCACGACGCGGGCACCCTCGTGCACACCTACGGCCCCCGCTTCCAGCTCTTCGTCATCGGCTCCGGCATGGTCTCGTCCTACGTCGCGGAAATGGCCCTGGCCCTCGACTACCAGGTCACCGTCTGCGACCCCCGCGAACACCTGCTCGACGACTTCGCCGTGGCGGGCGTGACGAAGATCCGGGACATGCCGGACGACGCCGTACGCAAGCACGCCAACGACCCGCTGTCGGCCATCGTCGCGCTCACGCACGATCCCCGCATCGACGACATGGGCATGATGGAAGCCCTGAAGACGGAGGCGTTCTACGTCGGGGCGATGGGGTCTTCGCGCACCTCCGCCAGCCGGCGCGAGCGCCTGCGCGCTCTGGACGTGTCCGAGGAAGAACTCGCCCGTCTGCATGCGCCGATCGGATTGCCCATCGGCAGCAAGACGCCCCCCGAGATCGCCATCGCCATCCTCGCGGAGATCACCGCCGTCCGGCAGGGCGCCGGCGCCTCCGCGCGCGCCCGGCTCGAGACCGTTGCCGCCGTCGCGGCAGGAGCCTGAGGGTCACCGCCAACCCGGACCCCGCCGCGATCCTGCTTGCCGCCGGCGTGTCGCGCCGCTTCGGCGGCGACAAGCGCTTCCACCCCATCGACGGGACCCCGATGCTGGCCCGGACCGCCGCGCGCTACGCCGAGGTCTTCCCCAACGTGCTGGTCGTCGTCGCGCCCGGCGATGACGATGCGGCCGCCCTGGTGCGGCCGCGATGCGACGTGGTGGTGGCGGAGGACGCACGCGAAGGCATGGGCCGCAGCCTCGCCGCCGGCGTGGCCGCCGCGCGCGGCCACGCCCACGTGTTCGTGGGCCTCGCCGACATGCCGTTTGTCGAGGCGACCACCCTGCGGCGGCTGCGTTCCCTCGCCGGCCCGGGGAGGATCGTCCGGCCGATGTTCCGCAGTCGCCCCGGCCATCCCGTCGGCTTCGCGGAGGACCACTTCGAGGCCCTGTCGCGACTGCGCGGGGACGAGGGCGCTCGCGAGGTCGTTGCCGCCAACCCCCGCGCGCTCGTGACCCTCTGGACCGACGACCCCGGCGTCACCCACGACATCGACCAGCCGCCGGCCGCCGCATCCGCAACGCACAAACCGCCGGCCGCGTGACCGGCGGAGGTGATCCGCCAGAGGCCAACCGGACCGAACCCGCCGGTCGTGCGCAGCCGACGGGACGTCCCTACGCGGCCACAGCCCAGGGGCCGCCGCGCCGAGGCCGGTGACGAGCACGCCCCGCCATGCCCGGCACTTCGGCGGGATCGATCAGGCCGATGCGTCGCCAGCCCTTGGACAACAGCCAAGTCGCTGGCGTAGCGACTTCGCACGCGCGGCGGGGGTCCGCGTAGCGTGGCGGTGGCGCACGGCCCTTCCAGCCGTCGAACCACAGGCCGGAACTCGCACCGTCCAACACCACCGGCGGCTCCCGGCGCCGTCGCTGCCAGAAGTGCTTGCGGACGTTCAGCAGCACGTACGCCAGCGCACGCCGCACCTCCGTCGGCGTGCGCTTCACCACGTGGTGGAAGCGGTCCGCCAGCACCCGCCCCGCGCGATCGAACACGCGATTCACGCAGCGTGCAAAGCGCGCGGCCAGGCTCTTCATGCCGTTCGCGAGACACACCCTGCCCTGCGCCTCCACCAGGAAGTGCGCGTGATCGTCCTGGATCGAGTAGTGCACCACCCGGAACCCGGGCCGCCGCGCACCCTTGCGCAGCGTCTTGCGAAACTCCCGCACGAACTGCGCGCACCGCAGCCCGGGCACATCGTCCAGCACCCGCA
>JAPPHP010000125.1 GCA_028821035.1 Gammaproteobacteria bacterium
GACATGGACCAGCCCGGCGTGCAGGTACGGCCCATCCGACTCATCTCGGGCGCCTCGCCGTTCAACGAGACGCTGTTCGAAGACGCCATCGCCTCGGCGTCGGACGTGATCGGGGGCGTCAACCGCGGGTGGACGGCCGGGAAGCGGCTGCTCCAGTTCGAGCGCTCGACCCATGCGGGAATCAATATCTCCGGCTCCCAGGGCGGGCGCACATCCGAGAGCCGGCTACCGGACAAGCTGAAGCGGTGCGTGCCGCTCCGCGACGGCCGCATCGCCGACCCCGCGCTGCGCGCGCGGCTCATCCGCCACGAGCAGAACGTGCACGCCCAGCGCCTCACCCAGCGGCGCACGATCGAGGAACTCCAGGCGCGGGCGCCCGGCTTCGCCTCGTCCGCGGTCAAGCTCACCGGGGCGCTCAACCAGCAGGAGGCCGACGAACTGCTCGTTGCCGCGCTTGGGACGCAGGGCGTCGGATGGGCGGGGGACGGCTACACCGCCGACGAGATCGAAGCGACGCGCGACTGGCTGCGGCAGAAATCGCTGACGATCGCGGGCGGGACGAAGGAGGTGCAACTCAACATCGTGGCGAAGCGGGTCCTGGGGCTGCCGGACTGAGCACGGACGCAAAACCCGACATCGTCATCATGGAGCTCGTCGCGGACTTGCGGGCCGTCCCGAACGGATCGAGCGCAGGCCCTCGGCTGCACGTCCGTTCACCCTCACTTCGCGTTGGATTCGCCTTTCACTTCGCGGTGGAAAGGGCCGTTGGCGCCGCCAACCATGATCGGGCAAGCTGACCGCACCGCTCGGGCAAGGAGCGAGCCTTGACCTCTTCGAACCATCGCGCACCGGAACACGGGCTGCCCCTCGGCACGGCAGCGCTCGTGGCCGGCGTCGGTCTGTTGCTGATGGTGGTGTCCGCACCGTTCGCGCAACTCGTCGTGTTTCCGGAACTCCTGGTGCCCGGCGACGCCGCACAGACGGCGAGCAACCTGACGCAGAACCGCGGGCTGTTCCTGGCCGGCATCCTCGCCTGGCTCGTGAACTACTCCGCGGATGTCCTCGTCGGGTGGGCGCTGTTCTACTTTCTCGCGCCGGCCAGTCGTCCCGTGTCGATGCTGGCGTTCGCGTTCTGCCTGATCTACACGGCGGTGGCGCTCGGCGGAGTGTTCAACTACGTCGAAGCGCTCCGGCTCCTCGACGCGCCGGAGAGCGCCGCCGCCCTGGGCACGGAGCGCCTGCATGCCCAGGTCTACCTGCTCGTCAACGCATACCCGTACGACTGGGGGTTCGCGCTCGTCGTCTTCGGTGTCGTGTTGCTGCTGCGCGCCTGGCTCGTGGTTCGCGCGGAGCACGTGCCGTCGATCTTCGGCGTGCTGCTCGCCGTGGCGGGGTTCGCGTACATCGTCACGGAGTTGGGACGGCTGGTTGCGCCGGGCGTGAACCTCGACTTCCTGATACTCGCCGGTCTGGCCGAGCCGGTCTTCATGATCTGGCTGCTCGTCAAGGGCAGGCGCCTGTAGCGTCGCCGGCAGTCATGTCCAACGTCATCGTGTTCATGTCCGACGAGCACAATCCGCGGTACTCGTCGCCCCACGGCCATGACTTCATCGACACGCCGAACATGCAGCGGCTGGCGGACAACGGCACGACGTTCGAGCATGCCTACTGCCCGTCCCCCCTGTGCGTACCGAGCCGTTCCGCGTTCCTGACCGGCAAGCGGGTCCATGCCGTACGGGCCTACGGCAACAACCGTCTCGGCATTGCGCCCGAGACCCGGGGCCTGGGCGCGGTCCTCGACGAACAGGGGGTGCACACCGTGTTCGTCGGCAAGGTACATGCCTATCGGCCGGTGGCCGAACTGGGATTCTCGGAGACCATCGAGACCTACGAAGGCGCATGGGAGTTCGACGAAGCGCAGCGCCGCCGCCCGCTTGCCGTTCGCCCTGGAGGCGCGAGACGCCTCGACGCGTACGGTCCCCGCGAGGCGCCGTGGGGGAACGACGTCACGTACATGGATGCGGCCGTGGAGTGGCTTCGGACCCGGGCTCCCGGGATGGATCGCCCGTGGGTCCTCTACGTCAACCTGGTGAAGCCGCACTTTCCGCACTTCTGCACCGAGGAGCTGTGGGACAGGTACCGCGACCACGGCGATTTGCCGGCATACGGGGTCGAGGCCGCGACCGCGCAGCACCCCTACGCGGTCGACCTGCGGCGGCACTTCGGACTCGAGGACGTCGAGGAACGGCAGGTCCGTGGCCTGCGCCGCGGCTACTACGCCTGTGTCAGCTTCATCGACGAGCAACTCGGGCGGCTGCTGTCCGCCGTCGCCGAGACGGGCCTCGAGAGCACGACCAACGTCGTCTACACATCGGACCACGGCGAGATGCTCGGCAAGTTCGGGCTTTGGTGGAAGTGCAGCCTGCTCGAGGATGCCGCCCGGATCCCTTGCATCGGGGCGGGTCCGGACTTCGAGCCGGGCACGCGCGTCGCGACGCCTGTTGACCTGCATGACGTGCAGGCCAGCGTGTTCGCGCTGACGGGCGCGCGACACCCCGAGAACTGGCTGGGCGCTCCCCTGGGGAAGCAGGGGCGTGCCGACCGCGACAGGGTCGTCTTCTCCGAGTACCACGGCCACGGAACCCGTGCCGGCGCGTTCATGGTGCGCCAGGGCGACTGGAAGCTCATCCACAACGTCGACGCCCCGGACCAGTTGTTCGACCTGGGCAACGACCCGGAAGAACTCGAGAACCTGTACGAGGCGCATGCGACGAAAGCGAGGGACCTCGCTGGCGTCCTGACGGAGATCTGCGATCCGGCGGCCGAGGATCGTGCGGCTGAGGCTTCCTGGGAGAGGCAGTTGCGCCTGCACCGGGAGGGATCGGGTGACGCTGGCTAAGCCGTCCCCCAGTCCTTCCACCTGACCGGATCGGCCCAGCGCTGTCCCACGTCCAGAAACCCTCTCGGCCCGCGCTTGCCATACTCGAAGGGGTCACCGGTGCCCTCCATCCAGCGGTGCAGGCGGGCTTCCATCTCCTCGACGGCGGGGCGGGCTTCCGGGGCGTGCACGATGTTCCGCGTCTCCAGCGGATCTTCCTGCCGGTCGAACAGCCACGGGCCCCGTTCGTGATCGAACCAGCGGGCGTAGGTGTAACGCTCAGTGCGGACGCCCCGCCACCGCCCGACCCACGCGGTCCGGTCCGGCCAGCCGTTGCCCATGTTCATCAGGTAGACGGAGTCGCGGGCGCCCGGCGTGCGGTCCGTGTCGTCCGGAGGCGATCCACCTCTCCACACGTCGGAAACGTCCCGGCCCTGCAGCCCCTCCGGTAGCCGGACACCGCAGGCGCCGAGAAGGCTGGGGACCATATCGATGGCGCCCATGAAGGCCGCACTCCTTGATCCGGGCTGCGTGCCTCCGGGCCAGCGGACCAGGAACGGGATGTGGGCGGACTCGTCGTAGGGCGTCGCCTTGGATGCCCGCAGGAACGGGTGCATCCAGGAGTCCATGGGCTTGCCGTAGCCGTGGCTCGAGAGATGGTCGCCGTGGTCCGACGAGTAGCAGACGATCGTGTCTTCGGCGAGGTCGAGGCGGTCGAGTGCGTCGAGGAGGCGTCCCATCTGAGCGTCGAGACCCGTGCAGCAACCGTAGTAGTCGGCGATCTCACGCCGCGCGAAGTCCGCCATCTGCGGCGGGACGTTGCCCGGCAAGTCGACGTCGGCCGGGTCGTAGACCGCGTACTCCTCCGGATACTGCGGGTAGGGCCAGTGCGGCGGGCGCCAGGAGACGAACAGCGCGAACGGCTCGTCCTGCCGCGCTTCCCGGTGGGTCTCGAGGAAGCGGATGGCGAGATCGGTCTCCACGACCGGTGACCAACCGTCGTGGCGGACGGGCTCGCGCTCGTTCTCGAAGTAGCGCTGGTCGAAGTAGTTCCCGCCGATCCCCTCCACCGCGGCGAGGTAGTCGAGCCCGTACCGATCCTCCGCCGGATACGGACCGACGCCGAGGTGCCAGACGCCGATGTGGCCCGTGTGGTATCCCGCCGACCGCAGTGTGCCGGGCAATGTCGGGATGTTCCGGAACGGCTCGTACTCGTTGTCGATCACGCCGTTGCGCCAGCCGTACCGGCCGGTGAGCAGGATGGCCCGGAACGGCGAGCACAGCGGGTGATTGGAGAACATGTTGTCGCAGGCCATGCCCCCGGCCGCCATCCGGTCGAGGTTGGGGGTCTGCACAATGGGGTTGCCGTTCGCGCCCAGCGCGGTGTAGCGCTGCTGGTCCGAGAACACGAACAGCAGGTTCACAAGGGTCGTTCCCGCCGGCGCCTATCCGAGCCCCTCGTAGAACCGCGCCGTCAGGCTGCCGCCGCGCTGGTCGCCGAGCATGTCCATGTCCATCTGGTTCATGACGTAGGACAGGCAGGTGCGGTTCGTATGGTCCAGCAGGATCGTCGAGCCGCCGGCGCCGCCCCAGAAGCACATCTTGACGTCCTTCGGCGCGTGCTCCGCGAAGAAGCCGGAGAGGCCGTACCCGATGCCGTGC
>JAPPHP010000453.1 GCA_028821035.1 Gammaproteobacteria bacterium
CCATCGAAGATAGCCTCGCCCACCCTCACCTTGTCGGCGTCCCAGAACCATACCATCGCTACGCCGCCGGACCAGACACAGTGGTGTCCGGTGTTGCGAAACGGGCTCCAGACCGTTAGACGGAGCTCCATGGCGGCACGGCGCCTGTTCCGCGGGACATTGGTGAAGTCCTGGCGCCGGTACATGCAGAGGCCGCGACCGACAATCCAGTGGGGGTTGGTAGTGCGCACGTCGAGGCGCTCGGCGCCGACGGTCGTCTGGATGACGTTCGGCCTAGTGGCCAGCCGCCGACGTAGCCCGCCTCGGAGCGCCAAGAAGCGCTCCTTGAGGCGCCCTAGGAACGAGCCCCGCGACCGTATCTCGATGGCCACGCTACTCATGGCCAGCCGCCTTGGTCAAGCAGCGCTCGTGGGCGCCCGGGCAATGCCACGAGGCCCGAATTGCCCTGCGCGGATGACGCTTCCCAAGGGGCAGTGCAGGTAGGTTCCGGAAACCTCGTGGCCACAGGACGCCTCGGCGCGCGTGGTGCGAAATTCATCGGGGCGGATTGTAACTGAGTGGCAGTCGGGCGCTTGGGGGAGATCTCCAAGAGTTTCGTGAGACATCGGCCCAATCTGAAGGGGTGGGAGCCGGCGCAACACAAGCGGGGTCCCGCAGATGGCGCGAGGCGTTCATGTGCGGCTGGAGGGGCCGAAAACCGGCTCATGCACGTCGAGCAAGGGGGAGGGAGCCGCGGGCAAGTCGTAGCTTTCGTGTTTGGGGACAGCAGAACGGTTGCGACCGTTCCTCTTCTGCTCCCGGACAGGCACCAATGCGAGCACCGCCGAAACACGCTCGGTGTAGGCGTAATCGGTCCGCCAGGGTGCGCGCTCGCCAAACGCGGTGAGCTGTATGCCGGTGCGGTGCATCGCGCCGGCGACGGCGTTCCACGTGGAGACTCTCATGTACTCCGAGGGCTGGCTCACAACCAGCAAGTCGTCGAGATCCAAATGCACGCCGGTCAGCATCGCTAAGCGGCTGAGGCTCCGGATAGGCCGCACCCGACGTGCTTCGACCACAGGCAGTATCGCGGACTCCGGCAGCCCGACCACAGCCGAGAGCACAGCCGGCGCCATCACATTGAAGTTGTAGCCACTCGTCTGTCGCGTGGACAGGATTGGCGCCAGGCGCCGCCACTGCGCAGGAGCGATCAACTCGCCGACGCCCAAGACCCGGCGCGCCTCCAGCGGACTCGCCATGATCCAGTTCGGCGGCGGGTACAGGCCGCGAGACTCGTACTCGAAACGCTCGGCGCCGTTTAACGACAGTGTGCCATCAACGTCGACGTAGTCCGCCATGCGCGCGACGATCAGGTCGACATTGGAACGTGGTATGCCAACGCCTTCGAGGACCGCGCGGAAGACGGGGGAAAGTGGCGAGTTGACCGACGCGAGGCCGAGTTCGTCTTGGACCGAGAAGAACGTGTCACCAAGCCCAGCGTACACCTCGTCGGTGACGGGGATCTCGCCGTCGCCCGACCCGGGTAGCGGGACCCCGTCCGGGAGGTCGTTGGCGAACCGCTGCTCCTGCTCGACGATCAACCCGCGGTAGCCCATGCGCCCCGTCGCGAGGAGGTAGATGACCGTCGCCTCCGTGCCACGCCGGTCGAGTTCGCGGGCGAGCGCCTGCCGCGCGCGCAACATGCGGTCGACGTCGGCCGAAGTGACACCGTCGATGTA
Source organism: Gammaproteobacteria bacterium (assembly GCA_028821035.1). Taxonomy (GTDB): domain Bacteria; phylum Pseudomonadota; class Gammaproteobacteria; order Pseudomonadales; family Azotimanducaceae; genus VXNE01. The sequence continues at coordinate 1,719 of JAPPHP010000453.1, forward strand.
GGCCGCGAGCAAGGTCAGGCTCGCCAGCACCCACAACGTGACGACCAGAATGAATCCCCCGGCAGCGGACGACCGACGACGCAACGCACTCGACCGCGGCGGCACTCCCAGCCGTCGCAACGCACCGGACACGCGCAGAGAACCCGTCTGCGCTGGGGAAATCGTGTTCACAACGGCTCCCTGAGGTACCCCACTGGCTCTGGCGTGGAGCACGGGGCGCGCGAGCCTGACCGTCAGCCCCTTCGCGAGCCGTTTCATGGTCGGGCGCCTCATAAGTCCAGCTCCCGCACCTTCCGGTAGCCGACGACGCGAAGCCGGTACACTCCGGTTGACCGGCCCGCCTCGGAGAGATCGAACACCACCTCAAAGAGGCCGACTTCGAAAAGACCGACATACCCGTCGACACTCTGGCTTTGGCGCACCGGATCGAGTAGGTGAGCCGACCAAGTGACGTGATAGCCGTCCAATTCGATCGCCCGCTGAGGTTGCACCATCGGGTTGATCGACCCGACGTACTCCGCAGCGCGGTACGCTGGCGGAAGCTGCGCCGAGATGTCGCGCACCTTGGCCAGCGACATCAGGTTCGTATTGAAGAGGGCGTAGAGCGCCATGCCGGCGCCCGCGAAGATCGTCATCGCGACGATGGTTTCGAGCAGGGTGAAGCCGCACGCACGTTGCGCAACCCGGCACCCGCGCACTTGGTAGCTGATGGCAATCGACACTATCCGCTGACCTCGACCCGGCCAGACGGAGGCCGCAGCCTGGCGACCGCATCCGCGCCGGCGGGGATGTCCAGGAGATCGGGGACGACCTGGACCTTGTCGTTGTCCCAGAGCCAGACTATGGCGATGCCGCCCGACCAGACGCAGTGGTGGCCGGTTTTGCGGAACGGGCTCCACACTGGGGGGCGGTGGCTCCACGGCGGCGCGGCGGCGGTTGCGGGGGACGTTGCTGTAGTCCTCCCGGCGGTACATGCAGAGGCCGCGACCGACGATCAAGTCGGCGTGGGGGGAATCGAGACGTTCGGCGCCGGTGGTGCTCTGGATGGCGTTCGGGCGCGTGGAGAGGCGGCGGAGCGTGGCGCGAACCTGGGCGATCGTGCCCGTCAGGCGTTCGAGGGGCGAACCCTCGGGCGGCGTGCGGATGGATGCCGTGTTCATGGGTGGGCCTTGTGGGAGGCATCGTCGGGGTCTCGGGCGATCCGTTGTTGGGGATGCCGGGAGCGGGGGGGTTGCGCGTCGAGGGCGGTGTCGCCACGTCGCTGGCGGGTCGCCGGGGCCGGACGTTTCGCCGGTCCTCCGAGCCTCGCTGGCCGCAATGCGCCGCGGCGCGCATGGTGCGAAATCATCGAGGGCAATTGTAGCCGATCGAGGGTTGGGGCCTGTGGGAGATTGGCCTGGGGGCGTGTGAGACATTGACCATGCGACGCGTGAGACATTGGCCCGAGGGCGCGTGAGAGACCGACTCTGGTTGGCGGTGGGTTGTCGGCCCTGGCGTACAGCAGGCGGGGCCGATGTCGCACTTGCCGAAGGGCATATGCGCCTACCCCGGCTCCTCGGCGTCTTCTACCGTGGTCGCGTGGACCACGACGCCGCATGGAAGCGCCTCTTCGGACTGTCCATCGTGGTCCGGCATCTGCTGCAGGGGCTCGTTCCGGCCGTCGCCGCGTTGCTTGACCCTGAGACGCTGCAGAAACTGTCGGCGAGCTGGGCGGGTGCCGCTGCCGAGCAACGCCACAGGGACGCCGCGTAGCGGGCGCAGTACGCGGATGGTTCCGGGCGGCCACTCGTCCTGTTGGTGGAGTCCCAGTCGACGGTCGATCGCGGCATGGGATTGCGCATGCACCGGTACGAAGGGATGGCCCTGGATGGCAGCCCCATGTGCTCCTTGACACCGGGCAAGCCGCGCAACACGATCTTCCGGCGGACAACATCGTTGCGGCGGTATGCCACCTGGACAACGCGCGCTCGCCGGAGGACGCCATGGGGTACGCCGAATCACTGGCACGCAGGTGGTCGGAAAGCCTGGAGGCGGTCGAGCGGGACATCGTCCTGAAAGCGCTGATCGACTGGCTCGAGATCAGGCAGGCGGAAGGTTCGGACGGCCGGTCAACGGCGGCCGCCGAAGTGTTTCGGAACGCATTGCTGAACAGGGAGGATGGCGTGACCCGACTGGGACAGAGCGTGGCGTAGTGGAAAGCGGATTGGGTGCGTGAGGGCAGGGAGCAGGGCATCGAGGAACAGCGCGCCATGCTGTGCCGTCAGGCAGAGCGCGAGTTCGGGTCCGAGACCGGGAGTGCACTGGCCGAAACGCTCACCGACGTCTCGGACGCCAGCAGTTCTCATTTTGACCTGACGGGGCATCGGCGGGGGATTGCGTCCGCGCACGGGTTGACAACATAGTGCGACGGCCCTATGGTGCGGGCCATGGGCAACCCGTGGTTCGGTTCGAAGGCGACGTCGGGGCTGTGGCAGGCGCTGGTGTCGCTGATGCCGCCGCACGCGGTGTACATCGAGACGCATCTGGGCGGCGGCGCGGTGATGCGGCGCAAGCCGGCGGCGCTGCGCAACATCGGCATCGACCTGGACCGGCGGGCGCTGGCGTCGTTCGAGTGCGGCCATGCCGTGGAACTGGTGCAAGCGGACTGCCACGCCTGGCTGGCCGGGTTCGCGTTCGACGGTTCGGAGCTGGTGTACAGCGACCCGCCGTACCTGCGCGGCGCGCGCAAGTCGGCGCGCCGCTACCGGCACGACTACGCGGACGCGGACCACGTGGCGCTGCTGGAACTGCTCGGGGGCCTGCCGTGCGCGGCG
>JAPPHP010000461.1:0-913 GCA_028821035.1 Gammaproteobacteria bacterium
ACCCTGGATTGCACCGCGATCGTGACTTCTCCCGAGAGTCTGAACGCACGCGAGAACCGGTCATGGAGCGCGGAAACAGGCGTTTCGGGCAAGTGAGCGATCGCCGCACCGCAACAAGTCTTTTCTCCCTGTTCCCCCGTCATGGCATGAACCTGTCTTCCACAAGAGGGAGACACGATCATGTTCGAAAGACTCTTCACCTGCGGTTTCACCATCGAGTGGTGCCTGACCGGGCCACTCCTCGACGAGCGGCTTCGCTGGCTTGAGCATTGCATCGTGCCACGTCTCGCTTCGCCGTCTTGAACTCGTCTCGCCAGTCCGACGCCTGCTGTCGGCGACGTTGCGGACCCTGGTTTCATGGCCAGGGCGCGCAGCGCCGCTGCCACAGGGATCCGGGAAGGAACGGCCGCCAACGTACAACGAATGTCTTGAAATGCACGTATAAACAAAAAACACTTTAAATTCGTACATTTCCCGATATGCTTGCGGAGAATGGCCACGCACTACCACCAGTTCACATCTATTTCCCGGTCGACCGGTGCCAGCGCCGTAAAGCGGGCGGCCTACCGCCACGCGACCCAGATGGCGATGGTCGGCAGATTGCTTGCGCCGTACGACGGCGCGAAGGCGGGCGAACTGAAGCACTCGGAGATCATGCTCCCCGGCGATGCCCCGACATGGGCGGCGCGGGCCTACGGCGACGCGGCGTTCCAGGCGGCGCTGAACGAGGTTCTGACCCATGCGGCACAGGGTCGGCTCCTCCTCGGCACAAACGAAACCGTCGCGCTGCAGGAAGTCGTCGGTGCCGAAGCCACCACCGTCGCGGGGACCGGCCTGCTACCGATGGACGTTGCGGAGCGAATGGCGTGGGCGCGGGTCTCCCAGTGTCTCTGGAACGATATCGAGCATGTCG
>JAPPHP010000461.1:923-4516 GCA_028821035.1 Gammaproteobacteria bacterium
AAAGTTCCCGAAGCGGGCCATGCTCGCGCGAGAGCTCACGATAGCGCTGCCCAGGACACTCTCTGGCAAGGCGCAGATCGACCTTGTCCGCGGCTACATCCGTGAGGCCTACACGAGCCGCGGCACGGTGGTCGACTTCGTGATTCACGACAAGGACGACGGCAACCCCCACGCCCTCATAATGCTGCCGACACGATTCCTTGACGTCGACGCCTGGGGCGGCAAGGACCGGCGGCTGACTCGTGGCAGTGCGGTCACCGAGGTGCGCAGGACCTGGGAACGGCACGCCAACATGATCCTGGAGCGCGAGGGCCTGAGGGACCGGGTCGACATGCGCTCGCTCAGGGACCGGGGCATCATGCTCGAGCCCGAAAGCTACAACTGGCGACTGGCGAAAAACGTCGAGAAGGCAGGGGGAACGGCCACGGCAAAGCTGGCCTGCGACGAGCTCAGGAAGAAGAACCAGGCCTACCTCCGGGAGCACCCGGAGCATGTCCTGACGGTGGTCCAGTCGCGGCGCGCGAGCTTCACGAAGGCGGAACTCCTGGGCGAGCTGGCGGCGCGTCTGGACGAGACTCCGGAGAACCTCGCGGCGGAGCTGGTGGCGGCGGTCTCGGGCTCGGCCGATCTGGTGCCGATGGGGGCGAAGGCGGTGGAGGGCGAGCCGCTCTACGTCACCCGCGCGAAGGCGGATCAGGGCACCCGTCTGGCCGCCGATTCCGCGCGTCTCGTAGCTGCCCGGATGGACCCGGAACTGGCCTCGGCGGGCGACGCTTTCGAGAGCGGGGACGGACCGATCCTCGTGGATGTCGGACCGATCGCCGAAGCCCGCGAACGGGAAGCCAAGGCGGCGGCAGCGAAAGCACGACGCGAGCGGCGGCCGGCGCCCGCACCGGCGAAGGGACGCAAGCCCCTGATCTCGGTCGACGCCGTCCGGGCGGCGCTGCAGTCGCGCGCCGGTGACCTCTTCCGGGAGGCGTTCGGCCAGCCCGTCCGGCCCGGTGCGGCGGAATGGAGAGCCAAGGCGAACGAGGGTGTCGCGATGCAGATGCGCGGCGAGAAGCGCGGCCTCTGGCGGGATCACACGACCGGCGTCGGCGGCGACCTGTTCGACCTCGCGGCACGAGTTCTCTGCGGCCTCGATGGCGCGAGGCGCGACTTCCCGCGCGTTCTACGGGAAGCGGCCGGCTGGGCCGGCGTCGCCCCGGATCACGTGCCGGATCCGGACAGGATCGCGGCGCTTCGCAGGGAGCGGGAACGGGCGGCCGCCGGAGAGAAGGCGAGGGCCGCGGAGCGCCGCGCGACGCTCGTGCGCGGGATCGCAGCCAGGGCCGTCCCGGTCGCCGACACGCCCGCGGCGGCATACCTCGCGACCAGGGGCATTGGCGCATTGCCCCAGGAGGGCCTCGCGTACCTGCCGCCCGTTCCCGGCTTCGGTGTCCGGAACCCCGACGCCGCGTCGCTCGTGGTCTGGGCGCGGGATGCGGACGGCGTGATCCAGGGCGGTCAGCGGATCCTGATGGACACGGACGGGACGCCGCTCGACACGGACGTCCGCAAGCCCGCCTTCGGCACGATCTCCGGTGTTCCGGCTCGCTTTCCGGCGCGGGACGGGGAACTGGCGGAGGGGCCGCTCGTCATTGCGGAGGGGCCGGAATCCGCGCTCGCGGCCTGGGAGGCGACCGGCCTCGAGACCTGGGCCGTGTTCGGGGTCTCCGGCTTTGCCGCGGCGCCGGTCCCTGACGGTAGCGAGGTCATCCTCGCTCCGGACCGCGACGCCCCCGAAAGTCCCGCCGGACGCGCCTTCAGGCAGGCCGTGGCCGAGCACCTGGGGCGGGGCAGGAACCTCAGGGTCGCGATGGCCCCGGAACCCTCGGGCAGCAAGAGCGACCTGAACGACACGCTGCAGCGGGCGGGCCTCGGGGAGGTCAGGGCCGCGATTGACGCCGCGCGCCTGGTCCGAGCATGGCTGCCGGCGGAGCTGAACCAGGGCCAGCGCGAGGCGGCCGAGGCGATGCTGGGGCCGGACCGGCTGACGCTGGTGAAGGGGCACGCCGGGACGGGCAAGACGACGGCGCTCCGGGCCGTGGCGTCGGCCTGGCAGGCGAGGGGGGTCGAGGTGCTTGCCGGCGCGCCGTCCGGAAAGGCGACGCAGGAGCTTGCGCGGATAGAGGGCGCCCGGGCCGCAACGCTCTCGGCATGGGAATCGCGCTGGGAGCGTGGCGAGATTCCAAAGGTCCCCTTCGTCTTCCTGATGGACGAGGCCGGCATGGTCGGCGTCGAGCAGTGGGCCCGTGTCCAGTCGCGTGTCCTGGCGGCCGGCGGCAAGCTCGTGGCAATCGGCGATCCCGAGCAGCTGCGTCCCGTGGGCGACCTCTCGGGATGGGCTCCGGCCGAGTCCACGGTCCACGTGCTCCCCGTCATCGACCAGGTGCTACGGCAGAGGGACGAAGGCGACCGTGCGGCCGTCATGGCACTTGCGCGCGGCAGAAACGGGATCCAGGCCGGCATCGACCATTTCCTTGCGAGCGGCGCTGTTCGGCTGGAACCAGAGGTGCTCGACGATCCGGTCGCCGCCCTCGCTGCGGCCTACTGGGTGGGACCGGAAGACGCGAGCCGGATCGCGCTTGCGTACTCCAACCATGACGTCGACAGGCTCAACGAAGCACTCCGCGCGGCGGCGGTCTCGCAAGGGATCGTCAACGACGTCGACGCGATCGAGGTCGAGATCGCGCGTGAGCGGCGCGTGCGGACCTCCGGCGGCGGCGCGCGCGTATGGCGACAGGCCGCGAAGATCCGGATCGGGGCCGGGGACCGCATCCTGCTCACGCGCCCGGCACCCGATCTCGGCCTGCCGCGCTCGGGATTCGGCACCGTCACGAAGGTCGCGGGAGGCAGGTTCACGGTCCTGGTCGACGGGCGGAAGGAACCTGTCGCGATCGATCCTGCCGCCTTTCCGCATCTTGACCGCGGGTTCGCGGCGACGGTCCACAAGGCGCAGGGCATGACGGCCGACCTGGTCTCGGTGCTGCCTCACGCACGGATGGACGGGCAGGCGACCTACGTGGCGCTCAGCCGGCATCGCGACAAGGTGACGGTGTTCGGACGCCGTCGCCACATGGAAAGCGCCGAGGACCTGCACCGCATGGGCGTCCGCGCCGCCGCGCCGCCGGCGCCGAAGACGGAGCGGGGCCGGCCCGCCGTCCGGATGCCGGAAGAGGCCACGACGGACCGCCTGGACTGGCGGGGATCGCGGCGGAGCGGGGACAGGCTTCCCGGCCTCGCGGGCGACGCCCACCTGCAGTCCGTCGCGCTCAGGACTGCCGGCCTTCTCGCCGCCGACCGGGCCGAGAGCGACCCGGTCCTCAAGGAGTTTCCGGCCGACAGGTGCGATTTCAGCGGCGCTCCGACGGAGGCGATCGACACGCTCGTCGCACGGCACGGCGTGATCCGTGCAGAGGAGCTCGCGGCCGCGCTCGCCGCGCCCGTCGCGGACCCCGAGACCTTCCTCCGGCTGTTCGACGAGGCGATCCGGCACCCGGATCTTGTCGCGCTGCCTGGCGGCCGAGCCTTGAGCGAAGGCGATTCCTGGA
>JAPPHP010000068.1 GCA_028821035.1 Gammaproteobacteria bacterium
GTCAGGGCGTCCATGTTGGTCATGGTGCAGCCGTCGAAGGCGCCGACGGTGTACTGGTTGATGGACTCGATGTAGTCGTTGAACTGGACCACCTCGATCGTAATGCCGTACTTCTTGGCCCACTTGTCCACGATGCCGGAACGCTCCGCGTAGTCCCACGGCATCCAGCCGACGTAGATGCTCCAGGCAATGCGGTAGTCGTCCTTCGCGAACGAGGAGAACGCGAAGACGCAGAGCGCGGCGGCGATGAGCGCGCGTCCGAAGGAGCGGTTGGAGAGTCTTGCCATGATGGCCTCCTGGCGGTTGGTGTGCACGGGGAGACGGCTGCTTCTCCCGGGCTTTTGTCCCTCCGTGTAACCTTCCGTGCACGAGGCGCGGCGGGTCGAAAGCTCTCGGACCAGACGTCCCGCGAGGGGACCGGAACCCTAGCTTTCCATTGTTACCAGTTCGAGCGCAGGCTCTCCCTTGGCCCCGTTAGAGGCAAGGGCCGTGCCAACCCCTCCTGACGCGCCTTCCAGCCTCTCGTCAGCCACGAGGCGCCCGCCGTGCACCCGATTGATGCAATGCGTGCACCGCCATGGCGCGACCAAGCCGCCGACGCGCGCCGTGCTATAAGTGCCGGGCCCTTCCGCCGGACGCCCCCATGACGCGACCCAACATCCTCATCTTCTTCACCGACGACCAGCGCTTCGACACGATCTCGGCCCTCGGCAACCCCGAGGTCCAGACGCCGAACATCGACCGGCTCGTCGCCCGCGGTACGACGTTCACCCACGCCCACATCCCCTGCGGAACCGACGGCGCGATCTGCATGCCGAGCAGGGCCATGCTCCATACCGGCCGGACGCTCTTTCACCTGCGCGACGGCGGCACGAGCATCCCCCGCGAACACACGATGCTTGGCGAGACGCTGCGCGGCGCCGGCTACCGCACCTGGGGCGCCGGCAAGTGGCACAACGGGCGCGAGGCGTTCAACCGCTCCTTCGACGACGGCGACGAGATCATGTTCGGCGGCATGGCCGACCACTGGAACGTGCCGGTCTACCACTACGATCCCACCGGCCGCTACGACTCCCGGCTGCCGCAGATCGTCCATGCGCGGGAGACGAACGAGATCCTCTGGCGCGAGGCCGACCACGTCCACCCCGGCAGGCACTCGAGCGAACTGCTGTGCGACACGGCGATCGACTTCCTGGGCAGCCAGAAGCCGGACCAGCCGTTCTTCTGCTACGTCTCGCTGCTCGCCCCCCACGACCCGCGCTCGATGCCCGAGCGGTTCCGCACGATGTACGCCCCGGAGGACGTCGAGCTACCGCCGAACTACGCGGGCGGCCACCCCTTCGACAACGGCGGGCTCAAGATCCGCGACGAGGTGCTCGCCGACTTCCCGCGCACGCCCGAGGAGATCCGCCGGCACATCGCCGAGTACCGGGCCATGATCACCCACCTTGACCACGGGTTCGGGCGGGTGCTGGACTCGCTGGACGAAACCGGCCTGGCGGAAAACACGCTCATCGTTTTCGCCGGCGACAACGGCCTGGCGGTGGGCCAGCACGGGCTCATGGGCAAGCAGAACTGCTATGACCACAGCGTGCGCGTGCCGCTGATCTTCGCGGGCCCCGGGATTCCGGAGGACACGCGCACGGACGCCTACGTCTACCTGCTCGACATCTTCCCCACGCTGTGCGAGCTGATCGACGTTCCGGCGCCGGGGACCGTGGAGGGCCAGAGCCTGGTGGCCGCCATGCGCGAGCCCGGCACGACGGTGCGCGAGACGCTCTACTTCGCGTACGTCTCCCATCAACGCGCGGTGAAGAACCGCACACACAAGCTCATCGAGTACGCGGTGCGCAACCGGACTCGCCAGACGCAACTGTTCGACCTCGCGAACGATCCGTGGGAGACGGACAACCTCGCCGGCAAACCCGGCCACGAAGACATGGTCGCGGAGCTGCGGGCAGAGCTGCTGCGGTTCCGGAGCACCTGGGAGGACAGCCCGGACCGCGGCCAGACGTTCTGGGAACGCTACGATGCGTGAGCGGCCCAACGTGCTGTTCGTCATCACCGACCAGCAGCGCGCGGACCACACCGGGTTCATGGGCAACGAGACCCTCGAGACCCCCAACCTCGACAACCTGGCGGCCTCGGGCATGGTGTTCGAGAACGCCTGGGTGTCGAACCCGGTCTGCATGCCCAACCGGTGCACGATGATGACCGGACGGATGCCGAGCGCCCACGGCGTCATCTTCAACGACCGCTCCCTCGAACGGGACGTGAACACCTTCGTGCGACGTTTCCAGGGTTCGGGCTACCGCACGGGGCTGATTGGCAAGTCGCACCTGCAGCACGGCATGAGCCGCAACGCCGTCGTGCCGTTTCGCGGCGAGCCGTCCGGGACGCTGCCGTTTCCCGACGGATGGGACCGGATCGAGGACTCCGAGCGCTACCTCGACGGCAATCCGGACGACCCCGCGGACTTCTACGGTTTCGACCACGTCGAGTTCAGCATCGATCACGGTCCGAGCGTCGCCGGACACCACCTGCGCTGGGCGCTCGATCGCGGCGGCCGCCGCGAGGACCTGGTGATCGACCTCGACGCGCCGGCACCGGGCAGCGACCGCTCCGCGCACTGGCGGCAGATCTACCGGCCGCCGTACCCGGAGGAACTCCACTCCACCGCGTTCGTCGCCGAGCGCACCCTGGCGTTCATCGAGGCGGCCGAGGCGGCCGGGGAGCCCTGGCTGGCTTGGTGCTCGTTCCCCGATCCGCACCATCCCATGACGCCGCCGGGCAAGTGGTTCGACCGCTACCGTCCTGAGGACATGCTTCTGCCGGAGACGCGCCACGATCCTCTCGACGGGGCGCCCGCGCACCTCAGGCATTTCGCGGGGATCCATCCCCGGGACCAGCGCAACTGGGTATCTCCCTGCGGCTTCGGCGAGGACGCCCTCCTGCGCGAGGCGATCGCCGCGACCTACGGCATGATCGGGATGGTCGACGACGCCGTCGGCCAGGTGCTGCGGAGACTCGACGAACTCGGTGTCCGGGAAGACACGATCGTCGTGTTCACGTCGGACCACGGCGACATGATGGGCGACCACCGCCTCTTCCTGAAAGGCTTCATGCACTACCGCGGCACCCTGCAGGTGCCGATGGTGATCGACGCCCCGGGATGTCCCGCCGGACGCACGTCCGCACTCGCGTCCTCCATCGCCCCCCCGCCGACGCTCCTCGACGTTTGGGGCAGGGGGGGCTACGCGGGCATCCCGGCAACGAGCCGCGCGCCCGCCCTGAGTGTGGGGGGCGCTGCGGTGCGGGAGCGGGTGCTCATCGAGGACGACGTGCCGGTCGTCCTGTCCCGGCTCACCCCGATCCCGGCGCGCACGCGCACGGTCCTGGCGGACGGCTACCGTTACACGCGCAACGCCAAGGGCGAAGAACAGCTCTTCGATCTCGGCGCGGACCCGGACGAGATGCACGACGTGCGGGACCGGCGCGACGCGCGGGGGCGAATGCTCGAAGCACTCGCGGACGCGATGATGCTGGCGGACGACTCCTCCCGGGGCGCGCCCGCGACCGACGCCCGCGCGCAGTGAGCGGACGATCCGACGGGACGCAGGCCTGCTGTGGACCGCCGGGCCGGGGGTTGCCGCGCGGGACGACGGAGGCACGACCGGCCGCACGGGTCCGGCATCACGGCGACGGCCTGGCGACCGTGCCGGGCGGCACCTACGTCATGGGTTCCGAAGACCCCGACGCGCGGGTCGAGGACGGCGAGGGGCCGCTGCGCGAAGTGACCGTCGACACGTTCCGGATCGACCGGACTACCGTGACCAACGCCCGCTTCGCGGAGTTCGTTACCGAAACCGGCTATCGGACCGAGGCCGAGACCATCGGCTGGTCGTACGTCTTCGAGGGATTACTCACCAAGGCAGCGCGCCGGCGCACGCGGACGCTGGACGTGAAGCCCGTGCCGTGGTGGTTCGCCGTCGAGGGCGCCTGCTGGCGGAAGCCCGAGGGATCCGGCTCCCACATCCGCCGCCGCCGCGACCACCCCGTCGTGCACGTGTCCTGGAACGACGCGACTGCGTATTGCCGCTGGGCCGGCAAGCGCCTGCCCACCGAAGCCGAGTGGGAATACGCCGCCCGCGGCGGACTCGAAGGCAAGCGCCTGCCCTGGGGCGACCGGCTGCTGGTGGACGGCGTCCACCGCTGCAACATCTGGCAGGGACGGTTTCCGGACGCCAACACCCTCGCGGACGGCCACTTCGGGACGGCCGCCGCGGAGTCCTTCCCGCCGAACGGCTTTGGCCTCTACAACGCGGCGGGCAACGTGTGGGAGTGGTGCGCCGACTGGTATTCGGCCGGCGCCCTCGAGTCACGCTCCGGCACGAACCCCGCCGGCCCGGACGCCGGCGACCGCAAGGTCCTCAAGGGCGGCTCCTATCTCTGCCACGACAGCTACTGCAACCGCTACCGCGTCGCGGCACGCTACGCGAACACGCCGGACTC
>JAPPHP010000060.1:0-1840 GCA_028821035.1 Gammaproteobacteria bacterium
GATCAGCTCGAGTAGCCGGTCGTCCACGAGGACCTCGTCCACCGCCCGGGTCTTGGCTAGCAGGTTGTGCGTGTGCACGGTCTGCTGGCCGTACTCTTCGGTCATGCGGCTGCCGATGTCGTCGAACACGGGTGCGAGGCCGCGGCGCAGGCGGTCGAGCGTCTCCGGGTTCAGGAAGTCCGGTACGACCGCGTAGCCGTCTTCCCGGATGCAGCGCATTGCGCCGTCGATGTTCATGCGTACCCTCAGCAGCCGTGGGCTGCCCATTCAGAGCGCGGCGACGCCGGCCTCGGCAATCGCCAGGTCTTCTTCGTCCGTGGCGCCGGCGACACCGATCGCTCCGATCAGCGTCCGGTCCTGCACGAGCGGCAGGGAACCGTCCGCCACCATCATGCGGCCGCCGCGCATGATACTCGCCGCCCGGAACCAGTTCTCGTTCTTGACAGGCGCCAACTGGGCGCCCTTGGCGCCGCCCCAGATGGTGCACGTGTAGGCGAGGCCGTACGCGATGTCGAACCAGACGCCGGGGGCGCGGTCCATCCGGCCGACGGCCGAGACGTCTCCGGCACGGTCGACCACGACGACGGTCACGAACTTGCCGAACTCCCTGGCCTTGCCCAGCGCCGCGTCGACGACGTTCCGCGCCTGCTCGTGGGTCAGTTGGGACATGAGCATCCTCCTGCATGAAGCCTGGTGGCGCCGTCCGTGGCCGTCCCGGGTCGGAACGCTGGCGACGGCAAGAGTCTCAACCTTAGCACCCCGTCCGGGCCGGAACCCCGCGCCGGCCGAACGCCGGTATGCTGTGACGTTCCTCAAGCGGCAGGGGAGGCCGCATGCACCGCGGGATGGCGCTGGCGTCGATGGCCCTGGTGCTGGCGTTCGTCGGCTTCACCGTGGTGGACGTCGAGGGCGCCGGCGCGATCTACGCCGCGGTGCGGAGCTGGATCGACGTGACGTTCGGCGGCTACTACGTGGCCGTCCTCTGCGTCATGCTGGTCGCGAGCGTGTACCTCATGGTGGGCCGGCACGGCCGGATCCGGCTCGGCCCCGACGACGCGCGCCCCGAGTTCAGAACCTTCTCCTGGCTGGCGATGCTCTTCTCCGCCGGCCTTGGCATCGGCCTGCTGTTCTTCTCCATCGCCGAGCCGATGGGGTACTTCGACTACGCCGAGGCCCAGGCGTACCCGACGAACCCCCATGCGGACCAGGTGGGCGCGCTGGCGATGGACGAGTCCCGCGCGGTGCACGCCCTGCGGGTCACGTACTTCCACTGGGGTCTGCACGCGTGGTCGCTGTACGTCGTGACGGGCCTCTGTCTGGCCTACTTCGGGTTCCGCAAGCACCTCCCGCTGACCCTGCGCTCGGCGCTTCACCCGCTGATCGGCGAGCGGATCCACGGTCCGATCGGACATGGCGTGGACCTCCTGGCCGTGTTCGGGGCGGTCTTCGGGGTGGCGACTTCGCTGGGACTGGGCGCGCGGCAGATGGCGGTCGGGCTCGGCGTCCTGTTCGGGGTCGAACCGGCGCTCGTCACCCAGATCGTCCTGGTGGTGGTCATCTCGGCGGCGGCCACGCTCTCCGCGGTGACCGGGGTCGCACGGGGAATCCGGGTGATCTCGGAGTGGAACATCTACCTCAGCATCGTGCTGCTCGCTCTGTTCCTGTTCCTCGGTCCCTCGGCATGGCTGGCGGAACTCCTGGGCAGGAGCGTCGGGGCCTACCTCTGGCACCTCGTGCCGATGGGACTCTGGGTCGCGGAGGCGCCCGGCGAGACGGCCTGGCAGAGCGACTGGACGATCTTCTACTGGGGCTGGTGGATCGCCTGGGCGCCTTTCGTGGG
>JAPPHP010000060.1:1940-4502 GCA_028821035.1 Gammaproteobacteria bacterium
TCGGACTCCGCCACGCTGGTGATCGCGACGATGCTCAGCATGGGCGACACGCAGCCGCCCCGCGGGCTGCGGGTCTTCTGGGGCGCGGCGATCGGGACGGTCGCGGCCGTGCTGCTGCTCGCCGGAGGGCTGCAGGGCCTGCAGGCGGCCTCGGTGGCCGCGGCGCTGCCCGTCAGCGTGGTGCTGCTGGCGATCCTCGTCGGGGTGCTGAAGTCGTTGTGGTCCGACTCGCCGGGGCCCTCGGACCCGCCGTAGGAAACTCCTTGGGGTGTCAGGTCTCGACGGGATTGTCCGGGTCCGTGATCCACTCGCTCCAGGACCCGGCGTAGAGGGCGGGCTCCGGCAGCCCGGCATGGACCATCGCCAGGACGTTGTGGGCGGCCGTCACGCCTGACCCGCAATAGCACACGGTCCGCTGTTCTTCGCGACCCGCGAGCAGCGAATCGAACCGGCGCCGCAGCGACGCGCGGTCGGCGAACCGGCCATCGGCGTCGAGGTTGTCCGCGAAGGGAGCGTTCAAAGCCCCGGGGATGTGGCCGCCCCGCGGATCGAGGGTCTCGTTGGTGCCGTCGAAGCGGTCGGGGGCGCGTGCGTCGAGCAGCGTCCACGTTCCGTCCGCCACCCGTGGGCGCAGTGTTGCCATGGTCACGATCGAGGGCCGGGGCTCGGGCGGCGCAGGTCGCGACGCGGGTGTGTCGACGTGGAGCGTCCCGGCCGCGAGCGCCTGCCATGCCTGGAACCCGCCGTCGAGCACCGCCACGCGCGCGTGTCCGGCCCACCGCACCATCCACCAGCAACGGGCCGCGAACATGCCGCCGGCGTCGTCGTAGGCGACGACCTGGGAGTCCTCCGCCACGCCGTACGCGCGGAGCGTCGCGCGGAAAGCGTCGCGGTCCGGCAGCGGATGCCGGCCGGTGCGTCCGGGTGACACGGGCCCCGCGAGGTCCCGGTCGAGGTGCAGGTAGGCCGCACCGGGGATGTGCGCGGCGGCATGGCGCGCCTCGCCGGCGCCGGGGTCGGTCAGGTCGAAGCGGCAGTCGAAGACGCGTACCGAGCCAGGATCGAGCGCCGCGAGTTCGGCAGCGTCGATCAGGGTCGTGAACGCGGTCACAGGACGGCGTCGAGGGCCCCGGAGAGCGCGGCGACGATGCGGTCGATGTCGTTGTCGTCGATGGTGAAGGGTGGGCCGACGACCATGATGTCGCGGACCTCTTCCGTCCCGCCGCCGTACAGGAAGACCCCGCGCTGGAGGCAGGCGCCGACCAGGCGCGACGTGACGTTGGCGTCTGCCGGGAACCGCTCCAGGGTGTCGCGGTCCGCGACGATCTCGACGCCCTGCAGCAGCCCGCGGCCGCGCACTTCGGCGACGTTCGGGTGTTCGCCCAGCGCGTCCCGGAGCGCCGTCATGAGGCGCTCGCCGGTAGCCGCCGCGCGTTCGACCAGCCCTTCGCGCGCCATGATCTCGAGGACCTTGTCCGCGGCGGCGCAGGCGGCGGGATGCGCAGCGAACGTGTGGAACATCACGTTGATGTCGGAGTCCGCGATCGGCGCGGCGATGGCTTCCGTCGCGAACACCCCGGTCAGCGGCGCATAGCCGCCGGCCAGACCCTTCCCGGCGACCAGGAGGTCGGGAGCGAACGGCCAATGCTGATACCCGAAGGTCGTGCCGGTCCGGCCGAAGCCCGTCATCACCTCGTCCGCGATCAGCAGGATCTCGTATCGGTCGCAGATCTCGCGGATGCCCTGCCAGTAACCGTCCGGGGGCACGATGGCGCCGCCGCTCGCCCCGACGATGGGTTCGCCCACGAAGGCGGCGATCGTGTCGGGGCCCTCGGCCTCGACGGTATCCTCGAACGCCTCGAGGTAGTAGCCGACGGGATCGTTCCCGGGGCAACGGAGCGGATACGGGGTCGGCGTCGACGGATAGTCCTGCAGGGCGTGCAGCAGGCCCTTCTTGCGGGCGACGTGGCCCCCGACGGCGGTGGTCGCCAGCGTCGTCCCGTGATAGGAGATCGACCGGCCGACGATCTTCCGTTTCTCCGGCCGGCCGACGGCGGCGAAGTGCTGGATGGCGATCTTCATGGCGGACTCGACTCCTTCCGAGCCGCCGCAGGTCAGGTGTATCCGGGTGAGGTGCGGCGGCAGCCAGTCGGCCACCAGGCGCTCGACGAGACGCACGCGGGACGGCGTGTGCCAGGGCGGCACGACGTAGCCCTCTTCCTCGGTCGCCGTGGCGACGGCCTGGGCCACCTCTGCGCGCCCGTGCCCGATGTTCGTGACGATGGCGCCTCCCGCGGCATCCAGGATGCGGCGCCCGTCGTCCATGACCAGGTACGCGCCGTCGCCGCGTCGCACGGACACGGGGCGGCCAAAGGGGAGGAAGGGATAGTTGCTCATGGGAGGCCTTTTCGAGAGCGTGGTGGAAAGCACGATGCCGCGGTGGACGGCGCGGCCATTGTAGCCCGCATCGCGGCCGCGGGATGCGTCAGGCCGACGCGTCGGCGGCGTCGAACAGGGCGAGCATCTCGTCCCGATACGGGCGGCGCCTGAGGTCTTCGTCCC
>JAPPHP010000478.1 GCA_028821035.1 Gammaproteobacteria bacterium
GGTTTCCTGCCGGCCAGGAAGGGGCCTCGTCGGCAGGCACTGACGAAGCTCCTCCGGAGACCCGAGACGACCGTGTTCTTCGAGGCGCCCCACCGTCTGGCGGGGACGCTCAAGGACCTCGAGGACCTGGGTGCGGGGGAGCGGCAGATCACGGTCTGCCGGGAGATGACCAAGGTGTTCGAGACGATCGTGCACGGACAGGTTGCGGCCGCCATGACGCGCATCGGCCCCTTGCGGGGCGAGTTCGTGTGCGTGCTGGAGGGTTCCGGGGAACCGCCGCCGTCCGGCGGGGAAGCGCTGCTCGAACTCCTCCTCGAGGAGCTGCCGCCGGGACGCGCGGCACGGCTCGCCGCGCACGCTACCGGCGAGTCCCGGACAGCGCTCTACCGCCGGGCGATGCGCCGCCGTGATATGGTGGACGCGCGAGCCGGCCAGGCAGCCGCCGTCGCCGCGGGGATCCCCCCGGAGGCGGAGGAAAGTCCGGGCTCCACGGAACAGGGCGCCAGGTAACCCCTGGGGGGCGCGAGCCCACGGAAAGTGCAACAGAGAGCAGACCGCCGCGGCGCGTCGCCTCCCGGCGAACGTCGCGGCAAGGGTGAAAGGGTGCGGTAAGAGCGCACCGCGTGCGACGGTAACGTCGGCGGCTAGGCAAACCCCGCCCGGAGCAAGGCCAAATAGGAATCCACAGGGCGTGTTCCGCGCCGGATTCGGGTAGGCCGCAAGAGGCGACCGGTGACGGTCGTTCCCAGATGAATGGCTGCCCGCGACAGAACCCGGCTTATCGGCCGGCTCGCCCCACCACCCCAGCGGCCCCGATCCTGCCGTCCGCGCGGGCGCAACCGGCGTTCCCGCCGGAGGACGACGCCGCGAAAAACCGGTTGACACCCTCGACGGCCTTCTTATAGTAGCCCAAGTGGGAAAAAGTGGGTAACAGTAGGTTAATGTGGGTGAAGTTGTCAGATCGTGGCAATCGCACCCCTTCACGCCATGTTTCGCGGCATCAACAGCGTGACGCTCGACGCCAAGGGCCGCATGGCCCTTCCCGCGCGCCATCGCGAGGCCATCCGCGCCCGTTCCGCGGGCCGGCTGGTCACGACCATCGACTCCAGGGACCCCAGCCTCCTGATGTACGCCCTGCCAGACTGGGAGGCGTTCCAGGCCCGCCTGCAGCAGATGTCGAACATCCGCGGGCCGGTGCGCCTCCTGCAACGGCTGCTGATCGGCCACGCCACGGACATGGAACTCGACGCCAACGGGCGCGTGCTGCTGCCGCAGATGCTGCGGGAACATGCACGGCTCGAGCGGAAACTGGTCGTAGTCGGCCAGGGCAACAAGATCGAAATCTGGAGCGAGGGCAATTGGCAGGAGCGGATGGAGAACTGGCTCGGCGAGGACCTGGAGACCGCTCTCGAACAGGTCGGCGATATCGAAGGCCTCTCGATCTAGCAGGGTGTCGAACTTCGCGCGACAGCGCGATGGCCGACGCCGCGCTGGATCGGCTGGTGGTAGCGCTAGTGTCGGGACCGTGACTCCACGGACCTGCCCGCGAGAACCGAGCCCGCATGCATCACGTCCCGGTATTGCTGGAGGAGACGGTGGCGGCCGTGGCGGTAGCACACGACGGGGCGTTCGCTGATGCCACCTACGGCAGCGGCGGGCACAGCCGCGGGTTGCTCGAGAGGCTCGGGCCCGCGGCCCGCCTGCTCGTCCTGGACCGCGACGAAGACGCGGTCGCGGACGCCCGCGCGCTGGCCGCCCGGGACGCCAGGGTACGGGCTCGCCACGCGCCGTTCTCCCGCATCGGCGAGGTCGCGCGGGACGAGCGGCTGCCGCCCCTGAACGGCGTCGTCATGGACATCGGCGTCTCTTCCCGCCAACTCGACAGCGCAGAGCGCGGCTTCAGCTTCCTCCGTGACGGCCCCCTCGACATGCGCATGGACCGCAAGCAGGGGGTCACCGCCGCGCAGTGGCTGAACTCGGCGGACGAGCCCGAGTTGGCCGAGGTATTCCGCCGCTACGGCGAGGAGCCGGAAGCGCGGCGCATTGCCCGCGCCGTGATCGCGCGGCGGCCACTCGAGCGGACCGCGGACCTGGTGGCCGCCGTCGATGCCGGGCGACCCGGCTCGCGCGACGGCATCCACCCGGCGACCCGCGTGTTCCAGGCGATCCGTATCCACGTCAACGACGAACTCGACGAACTCGATGCCGGCCTGGACGCCGCCTTTGCGGCCTTGGCCCCGGGCGGGCGCCTCGCCGTCATCACGTTCCACAGTCTCGAGCACCGCATGGTGCGCCAGCGCTTCCGCGGCTGGAGCCAGGGAGAGCCCCTGCCTCGCCGCCTGCCCACCCGCGGCCCGGCGCGCACCAGCGCCCGCATGATCGTCCGACGCGCCCGGCCCTCGGCCGCCGAGGTCGCAGCCAATCCCCGCGCGCGCAGCGCCATGCTGCAGGTCGTCGAGAAGACCGGAGAGGCGGACGCATGAACGTCGGGTTCGCAACCATCCTGCGCCGCTGGGGACTGGTCTTCGCCATCTGCGCCGGCGCCGCCGCGTCCGGTGTCCAGGTGGCCTCGCACGCCCAGGAGATGCGCGGTTCCTTCGTCCGCCTGACCGAAGTGCAGCAGGAGCGCGACGCGTTGCTCGCGGAGTACAGCCGCCTGCTTCTCGAACGGGCCACGCTGTCGAGTTACCGGCACGTCGGCGAGATGGCCCGCGCGCGCCTGTCGATGCGCTTTCCCGAGGACGTGACCACGGTGGTACGACGGTGAAGTGGCGCCATCGCCTGCTGGCAGGCCTGTTCGTGGCTGGAGCCGCGGCGCTCGTCGCGCGGGTGGGGCACCTCGCCGTTGCCGAGAGCGACTTCCTGAAGAAGCAGGGTGAGGCCCGCTCGGTGCGCGTCGTCCCCATTCCCGTGCACCGGGGCATCATCTACGACCGCCAGGGCGAACCGCTGGCGGTCAGCACGCCCGTCTACTCGGTCTGGACGGACCCCGGGCGGACGCCGATACCGCCCGCCCGTTACGGTGACCTCGCCGCGGCGCTGGAGCTCCCCGCCGGGCGCCTGTCACGCCTCCTCGAACGCAACGCCGACAGCCGCTTCGCCTACCTCAAGCGGCACGTCGACCCGGCGACCGCGGAACGCGTACGGGCCCTCGACATCGCTGGCGTCCGCTTCCGGCGGGAGTACCGAAGGTTCTACCCCGCCGCCGAGACGACGGCGCACGTGGTGGGCATGACCAACATCGACGACGAGGGTCAGGAGGGGGTCGAACTGGCCCTCGACGCCTTCCTGCGCGGAACGCCAGGCGAGAAACGCGTACTGCGCGACCGCAACGGACGTCCGGTCAAGGACCTCGCCTATCTGCGGGCGCCGGAGTTCGGGAAGGACGTGATGCTGAGCCTCGATCTCAGGCTGCAGTTCTTCGCTTACAGCGAACTCAAGTCGGCCGTCGAGCACAACCGCGCGAAGTCCGGCGCCCTGGTGATGCTGGACGTCGCCACGGGCGAGGTCCTCGCGATGGCGAACCAGCCCTCGTACAACCCCAACAACCCGGTCGACCGGGGTTCTCCCGGCATGCGCAACCGCGCCGTCACCGACACCTACGAGCCGGGGTCGACGATCAAGCCGCTGTCCGTGCTGGCCGCGCTCGAGAGCGGCCGCTACTTCCCGGACACGCCGGTGGACACCGCCCCCGGGTACTTCCGCATCGGCAGTAAGCTCATCGAGGACCCCAGCAACCGCGGGCGCCTGACGCTCGCCCAAGTACTGGCGAAATCGAGCCAGGTCGGGATCACCAAGGTCGCGCTGGACCTGCCGGACCACGCGATATTCGACGTCGTCGCGCGCGCGGGGCTCGGCGAGGTCCCCGGCACGCATCTGCCCGGAGAGACGGTCGGCGTGTTCACGTCCCGCGACCTGGACAAGGACATCGGACGCGCCACGCTCGCCTTCGGCTACGGCCTGACCGTCACGCCGCTGCAACTGGCCCGCACGTACCTGACCCTCGCCACCGGAGGCGTGCGCCGGCCGGTCGGCATCATCCGGGACGCGCCCGCGCCCCCCAGTGAGCGCGTCTTCGATGCGCGGGACGTGCGTGACGTGTCGCGCATGATGGAGCGGGTCGCGAGCACCGAAGGCACGGCTCCGCTGGCGCGCGTCGCCGGCTACCGCATCGTGGGCAAGACCGGCACCACGCGCAAGGTGTCTCCGGCGGGGTACGACGATTCCCGGCATGTGGCGCTGTTCGCGGGCTATGGCCCCGCGCAGGCCCCGCGCATCGTGGTGGTCGTCGTCATCGACGAGCCGATGGCCGGCCCGGTCGGGGGCGGGAGTGTCGCGGCCCCGGTCTTCTCGCGGGTCGTGGCTCGCGCGCTGCGCATCCTGGGCGTGCCTCCCGAGGATTCACGCGCCATCGCGGGAGCGGCTCCGCCGCGCGACGAGGCGGAGCCGGCGCCCCACCCCC
>JAPPHP010000075.1 GCA_028821035.1 Gammaproteobacteria bacterium
CATCGCCAACGGCGCCGTACACGACATCCTGGTCGCCATCGGCGAGGGCGCCGCCGTCGGGACGTTGCTGGAATCGGACGTCGAACCCCTGGTCGCCCGCAAGCGCTGGATCGCCGGGCAGCTACGGCCGAAGGGCCGGATCGCCCTCGACGACGGGGCGGTACGGGCGGTGCGCGAGCGTGGCGTGAGCATCCTGGCCGTGGGCGTGGTTGCCGCGACGGGAGACTTCCAGCGCGGCGACATGGTGCTCGTGACGGACTCCGACGGTACGGAGGTCGCCAAGGGCCTCGTCAACTACGGCGGCGACGAGACGCGGCTGCTGCTCGGCGCGTCGAGCGGCGAGATCGAGGCGCGGCTCGGCTACGTGGACGACGAGGAACTCATCCACCGGGACAACCTGGTGGTGGTGTGAGCGCGGGAGGCGCGTCAGGCGGAAGCGGGCTCCCCGGCGCCGGCCGGTTCGGCGGCGTCGCCCCCGTTCCCGAGCCGGAGGGCCCGGATCTGCGCGTTGAAACGCGACTTGTGGCGAGCGGCCTTGTTGCGGTGCAGGATGCCCCGTCTCACCATCCGGTCGAGTACGGGCACGGCGGCGGTGAAGGCGGCCTGGGCAGCGTCCTGGTCGCCGCTCTCGAGGGCGGCGCCGACCCGCTTCAGGTACGTGCGGTACATGGAGCGCTGGCTGGCGTTCCGGACCCGGCGTTTCTGCGCCTGGCGGGCGCGCTTTTTGGCTTGCGGACTGTTGGCCAAGCGGGTTCTCCGATTCAGCGGGTTCAGCGAGAGAGGCGCCCGCGGCGGGTCGGGCGGCGGCAAGCGGCGCACTATGCCCGCGGGGTCCAATGAAGTCAACCGAGCCGGTGGGCGGCGACGCGGCGAACCTGCACGCCCAGGGGTCGGTGGTGGCCTCGATGACGGCGCTGTCCCGGGTGTCGGGATTCGCGCGCGACATCGTGCTCTCGCACTTCTTTGGCGCCGCCGGCATCGCGGACGCGTTCTTCGTCGCCTTCCGCGTTCCGAACTTCTTCCGCCGCCTGTTCGCGGAGGGCGCCTTCGCCCAGGCGTTCGTTCCCGTGCTGGCCGAGTACCGCGGGGCCGATCGACGGGCGCTGGACCGCTTCGTGGGCGCGGTTACCGGCAACCTCCTGCTGGTGCTGACCCTGGTCAGCGTCGCGGGCGTGCTCGGTGCGGCGGGTCTCGCGGTCCTCTTCGCGCCGGGGTTCGTGGGCGACGACGAGCGCCTTCCGGTCGCGACGGCGATGCTGCGCATCACGTTCCCCTACCTGGCCTTCATTTCGCTCACGGCGTACGCGGGCGCGCTGCTCAACAGCTTCCATCGGTACGCCGTCCCGGCGTTCACGCCCGTCCTGCTGAATGCCGTGCTGATTGCGGCGGCCCTCGTGGCCGCGCCGGCGTTCGAGCAACCGGTCATGGCCTTGGCCTGGGGGGTGCTCGCGGCCGGCGCCGTGCAACTGCTCTTCCAGTTTCCGTCCCTCGCCAGGCTGCATCTGCTCCAGCCGCCGCGGGTGGACTGGGGTGACCCCGGCGTCCGCAAGGTCCGGCGGCTGTTCCTGCCGGCGGCCTTCGCGGCGTCCGTCAACCAGATCAACGGGCTGATCGGCGGGATCCTCGCGTCGCTGCTCGCGACGGGGAGCATCTCGTGGCTGTACTACGCGGACCGGCTGATGGAACTGCCGATCGGGCTGGTCGCGGTGGCCCTCGGTACGGTGCTGCTGCCGAACCTCTCCCGGCTGCATGCCGACGACGATGGTCCCGGTTTCGCCGCCACGCTGGACTGGGGCCTGCGCATGGGACTGCTGCTCGGCGTGCCGGCGGCGACGGCGCTGTTCGTACTGGCCGTGCCACTGGTGGCGACGATCTTCCAGCACGGCGCGTTCTCCGCCCGTGACACCGCGATGGCGGCGGCGGCCCTGCAGGCGTTCGCGGTCGGGCTGCCGGCCCTCGTGCTGGTCAAGATCGCCGCCCCCGGGTTCTTTGCCCGCCAGGACACGCGGACGCCCTTCCATTACGCCGCGGCGTCGGTGGCCGTGAACGTGGTGACGGCGCTCGCGCTGTTCTGGTGGCTGCACCACGTGGGACTCGCCCTCGCGACTAGCGTGGCGGCCATCGTCAACGCGGCGCTCCTGTTGCGCGGGCTCTTGCGGCGGGGCGACTACGCGCCGACGCGTGCGCTTTGGGGCACCCTGGCCGCGGCCGTGGCGGCGAGCGCGGGCATGGCCGCCTTGCTGATCTGGGCGGTGCCCGACGGCGAGCGGTGGGTGACCGCGGACCTCCTCTCGCGGATCCGCATGCTTGCCGCGGCGGTGGCGGGCGGGGGGCTCGCGTACCTGGCCGCGGCGATGGCGCTGGGCGTCCGGCCCCGCCAGCTCCGGCACCGCGTGTAGAATCGCGCGATGGAGGTCATTCGCGGCATGCACGGGATCCGGCCGCGACATCGCGGGAACGTCGTCACCATCGGCAACTTCGACGGCGTCCACCACGGCCACCAGATGCTCTTGGCGCATCTCCGGGCGAAGAGCGCGGAACTCGGCTGTCCGAGCCTCCTGATGACCTTCGAACCGCAGCCGCGGGAGTTCTTTCGCGGCGAGACCGTCCCGGCGCGGCTGACGCGCTTCCGCGAGAAGATCAGCATCCTCGAGGGCACCGGCATCGACCGCGTGCTGTGCGTGCCGTTCAACGAGCGCACGGCGCGCACGCCGGCGTCCTTCGTGGTCAAGGACCTGCTGGCCGAACTGCTCGGCGCGCGGTACGTGGTCGTCGGGGACGACTTCCGCTTCGGGCGCGGCCAGGAAGGTGACTACGCCATGCTGAAGGAGGCGGGGGACACCTACGGATACGGAGTCAGCCACATCGGCACCCTCACGTTCGAGCATGGCCGCGTCAGCAGTTCGCGCATCCGGGAAGCCCTCGCGGAAGGCGACTTCCCGCTGGCGGAGAAGCTGCTCGGCCGCCGGTACTTCATCATGGGGCGGGTCGTCTACGGGCGGCAGCTCGGCCGACAGCTCGGCGTGCCCACGGCGAATATCCGCCTGCAGCGTTACCGGGCGGCGCTCAACGGCGTGTTCGCCGTCACGGTGACCGGGCTTGGGCAAGAGCGGCGCGGCGTCGCCAACATCGGCGTGCGACCGACCGTGGACGGCAAGGAACCCCTGCTCGAGGTGCACGTCTTCGACTTCGACGAGGACATCTACGGCGCGCTCCTCACGGTAACGGTGCGCCGCAAGATCCGGGACGAGGTGAAGTTCGAGTCGCTCGACGCCCTGAAGGCGCAGATCGGGCGGGACATCGCGGCAACGCGGGACCGGTTCGAGACGGATGGTTGAGGACGGGGGGCCGGAAGGGTCCGGCCGCCGGCCCTGGTTCACCGCAGCGGTCTGGTACGGTCTTGCCGTGGTCCTGCTCGGCCTCGACCAGTGGAGCAAGGGGCTGGCCAGCGGATATCTCGCATACGGGGACGAGGTGCGGGTGCTGCCGTTCCTCTCCTGGAAGCTGCTGCACAACACCGGCGCGGCCTTCAGCGCCTTCGCCGGCGACGCCGGCTGGCAACGCTGGGTGTTCTCGGGCGTCGCCGTCGTCGTCGCGGCGTTCATGATCAACGAGATTCGCAAGCTGCCGCCCGGCGCGGCCTGGTACGGCTTCGCCTACGGCTGCATCCTGGCCGGCGCCCTCGGCAACCTGGCGGACCGCGCCACGCTGGGCTACGTGGTCGACTTCGTATTCGTGCACTACGACTGGTTCCGCTTCCCCGTGTTCAACGTGGCTGACTCGGCGGTGACGGTGGGTGCCGGGACATGGATCGCCCTGCTGGCGCTCGAGGCGCTCCGGGCCCGCGCCGCCGCCGGTTGAATCGCCGGGCGGCCCCTGCCGGGCGCCTCCTTTTCCCAACACATCTCGGGACGATGGCGCACACGCCCCGGTGGCGAAGTCCGCTTGGCCGACACGAGGGCGCGCCTTACTGTCGGTTCTCCCAAGGGTGCGCGGGGACATCGGGATGGAGGCGCCGGGACCGGGCGGACTGTCGCTGCTGGAGCTGATCGCGGCGCTCGCGATTCTCTCGCTGCTGGCGGGTGTCGCGACGCCCCTCTATACGCAGTACGTGGACCGTGGCCACCGGGCGTCGGCTCGGGCGGACCTCCTGCGCTGCGCCCAGGGCATGGAGCGTCACGCGAGTTGGACGTTCAGCTATCGGGCGGCGATCGATGCCGACGGCGACGGGGTGGGCGACGCCGATAACGGCCCGGTGACGCCCAACCTGTGCACCCCGTCGTCGACGCGTCACGTCCTCCGCCTGGCCGACGCCGGCGCCGCGCACTTCCTGCTCCGGGCGGCGCCGTTGCCGCCCCACCCGGCGACCGACGGGGCCCTGGGCATCGACGCCGACGGTAACCGCTGGTGGGACCGCAACGCCGACGGCGACTTCGAGGACGCGGATGAAGACC
>JAPPHP010000263.1 GCA_028821035.1 Gammaproteobacteria bacterium
CGCCGCACCAGTACGGGGGGTTCGAGGTCGACCCCGCCGCGTTCTTCGAGGCCGCCTCCCGCATCGCCTCCCGCTGTGCTTCCACCGGCTGGTTCGCGTCGCTGATCGGTATCCACAACTGGCAGATCGCCCATCTGGACCAGGAAGCGCAGGACGAGTACTTCGCGCCCGGGCCCGACACCCTCGCTTCGACCTCCTATGCGCCGACGGGGCGGGCGGAGTCGGCCTCCGGCGGGTTCCGGCTGTCCGGTCGATGGGACTTCAGCAGCGGCGTCGACCATGCCGCCTGGGCGATCCTCGGCGCCGTGATCCGCGACATCGAGGAGCCCGAGTTCCGCAGCTTCGTCGTCCCGCGGCGCGGCTTCGAGATCGTCCCCGACAGTTGGGAAGTGACCGGGCTGCGGGGCACGGGCAGCAGGTCCGTCGTCCTGGACGACGTCTTCGTGCCGGAGCACATGACGCACCGCATCGTCGATGTCCACGAGCGCAACGAGCCGGGCATGCGGATCAACGACCGCGCGCTCTTCCGCGTGCCGTGGCTGTCCGCCTTCTGGTACGCGATCGCCTGCCCCGCGATCGGCGCGGCGCGCGGCGGTCTCGACGCGTTCCTGGACATCAACCGCGCCCGGGTCGCGGCTTCCAGCCAGCGGCGCGCCGCGGGGAACCCGTTCCTGCACCTGCGCGTCGCGGAGGCCCACGGACGCGTGGACTTCCACCACGCGCGCATGCGCCAGAACTGGACCGAGATGTTCGACGCCGTCTGCGACGCGCCGGAGTGTTCGCGGCTGCTCGCCAAGCGTTCCCGCTACGACGCGTCGAACGCCATCATGGACTGCTTCCACGCCCTCGGCGCCGTCTACGAGAACGCCGGCGGCGACGTGATCCGGCAGGGCAACCCGGTGCAGCGCTTCTACCGGGACCTCATGGCCATGACCAACCACCCGGCCGGCAACGTCGACCGGATGGCGGCGCTCTACGGGCAGGAACTCCTCGGGCTTCCGGACCGGCCGTTCGACCGGACGCAGATGGGGTCGCTCGCGATCTCTGCCTGACACACCCGGCACCGGCCATGCGGCGCTATGCTGTGGCGTCGGTACGCGACGAAACAAGGGAGGGCAACGATGAGCGAACTGTGGAGACGCACGGCCGGCGAACTGGCGGCCATGATCCGGAGCGGCGACGTATCGAGCCGCGAGGTCGTGCAGGCGCACCTCGACCGTATCGAGGAGGTGAACCCCATCGTGAACGCGGTCACCGTCCCGCTCATCGACAGCGCGCTCGAGGCCGCCGATGCGGCGGACGCGGCGTCCGGCGACGAGCGGGGCGCGCTGCACGGCGTGCCGTTCAGCATCAAGGAGAACATCGACTGCGTCGGCTCGCCCACCACCAACGGCGTGCCGGCGTTCGCGAACACGCTGCCCGAGCGGGACGCGGCGATCGTGACGCGCATGAAGGCGGCCGGCGGCATTCCGCTCGCGCGCACGAACCTCCCGGAGATGGGCTCCCGGCTCGACACGGACAACCCCCTGCGCGGACGGACGCGGAACCCCTGGAACGGCAACCGGACCCCGGGCGGCTCGAGCGGCGGCGACGCGGCGGCCCTCGCGACCGGGATGACGCCTTTCGGTCTCGGCAACGACATCGGCGGCTCGCTGCGCAATCCGGCGTACTGCTGCGGCATCGCCTCGCTGAAACCCACCGTGGGGCGCGTCCCGCTGTCGTCGGTGAACGCCGGCGAATACGGCGGCATGGCGAACGCGCTCCTCACCGACGGGCCGATGACGCGGTCCGTGGCCGACCTGCGGCTGGGCCTCTCGATCATGGCCGGCCGCGACCGGCGCGATCCGCAGTCGGTCGACGCGCCCCTGACCGGCCCGGTCCCGGATCGGCCGCGCGCGGCGCTCGTGACGAAGATCCCGGGGTGCGAACTGCCGGCGGCCACGGTCTCCGAGATCGAGCGCGCCGGACGTGTGCTCGCGGCCCAGGGTTGGGACGTCGAAGAGGCCGAACCGCCGGAACTCGACAAGGTCAACGACATCTGGGGCAAGGTCATCACCTACGACTCCGACGTGACCTTCGCGGAGATGAAGGCGGTCGTGCGGCCCGTCGTCTACGACTACCTCGTCGAGATGGACGCCCGCTTCGACGCGCGCAGCGTGTCGAACGCGGTGATGCACGGCGAGCGGCAGCGGCTGCGCGCGGCCTGGTCGGAGTGGCTGACCGAGTACACCGTATGCGTAGGCCCGACCTGGACCTGCGTGCCGTGGCAGATCGACTCGGACCTCGATCCGGACACCGGCATGGACCTGCTCCTCGACACCATCCGCTTCATCACGCCCGGCAACGTGCTCGGCATCCCCGGCGTCGCGCTGCCCACGGGCGTCGCCGACGGGCTCGCGACCGGCATCCAGGTCTACGCGGAGCTCTACCGCGAGGACCTCTGCCTGCTGGCCGCCGAGGCCATCGAGGCCGAGAGCCCGATGCCGACGCCGATCGACCCCCTGCCCTGGGAGTAACCCGACGATGGACGAACTCTGCCGACGCACCGCCAGCGAACTGGCGCAACGCATCCGCGCGGGCGAAGTCTCGAGCCGCGACGTCGTGGAAGCGCACCTGGCCCGCATCGACGCGGTGAACCCGGCCGTCAACGCCGTCGTCCACCGCATCGACGAGAGCGCGCTGGAGGCCGCCGACGCGGCGGACGCCGTGCCGCCGGCCGAGCGCACCGGCGCGTTCCACGGTGTGCCGTTCACCATCAAGGAGAACATCGACTGCGTGGGTTCGCCCACGACGATGGGCGTGCCCGCCCTCGCGAACTTCCTGCCGCAACGCGACGCCGCGCTCGTCGAGCGCATGAAGCTGGCCGGCGGCGTGCCGCTCGCGCGCACCAACCTGCCCGAGATGGGCGCGCGGCTCGACACGGACAACCCGCTGCGCGGCCGCACGTACAACCCCTGGAACCGCGACCTGACGCCGGGCGGTTCGAGCGGCGGCGATGCGGCGGCACTCGCCACCGGCATGACGCCGTTCGGCATCGGCAACGACATCGGCGGTTCGCTCCGCAACCCGGCCTACTGCTGCGGGATCGCGTCGCTCAAGCCAACCGTGGGCCGCATCCCCCTTGCCATGGTGAACTCGGGCGAGTACGGCGGCATGTCCTTCGCGCTCCTCACCGACGGACCGATGGCGCGGTCGGTGGCGGACCTGCGGGTCGGCCTGTCCGTCATGGCCGGTCGCCATCCGGTCGATCCTCAGTCCGTCGACGCGCCGCTGTCCGGACCGGTTCCCGAGCGCCCGCGGGCCGCGCTCGTGACACGCATCCCGGGCGTGGAACTGCCGGCCGCAACCGTCGATGCGATCGAGCGGGCCGGGCGCATCCTCGCCAGCCGGGGTTGGGAGGTCGAGGAGGCGGAGCCGCCGGAACTCGACCGCGTCAACGAGATCTGGGGCAAGATGGTCGTTGGCGACACCGACCCCGACGACGACGAAATGCGGCAGGTCCTGCGACCGGTGGTGTTCGCGTACCTCCAGGGCATCACGGAGCACTTCGCGCGCAACCGGATGACGCACGCGCAGCTGCACACGGAGCGAGCGCGCCTGCGAGCGCTCTGGTCGACCTGGCTGACCGACTACACGGTTGCCGTCGGCCCGACGTGGACCTGCACGCCCTGGCCCATCGATGCGGACCTCGACCCGGAGACCGGCGTCGAGACCTTCGTCCGCACGGTCCGGTTCATCGCCCCCGGCAACGTGCTCGGCATTCCTTCGGTGGCCCTGCCCACCGGCGTCGCCGATGGCCTCGCGACGGGCATCCAGGTCTACGCGGAGCTCTATCGCGAGGACCTGTGCCTGATGGCGGCGGAGGCGATCGAGGCCGAAAGCCCAATGCCGACACCGATCGACCCCCGGTAGGGGCGGCCGCGTCCAGCCTGGTCCTCGCCGGCCGGCGCCGCGTCCAGTGCGGGGCGCCTGGTCAGGAGCCGCGATCCCCACCGCCTGCCCACCGGCGCTCTACTGGTTCGGGAGACCGCGCCCGTGGACAGCCCGTGGAAATCGCTCCGTGCCCCGGTGCGGCGTCCGAACGCCACGCCGCGTGGGACATGGTCGAGAACCTTCGCGGCCTGCATCTCCAACAGAACATCGCCCATTTCAACCACGGCCCTGGCGCGGGCATCTGGTCGCGGCCGAGGCGCTCGCGGAGATGGGGCCCAAGACCAGTTGCGGGGCACGAGTATGGTGGCCCGGGCGATCTTCGAAAAGGGCGATGTTCCGGTGGTGGACGATTGGCCCGAGGAAGCCGGGCTGGATCCGCGCGGGCCATGGCCACCCGGCGTCGTGTTGAGTCCGGGGCGCCTGGCCAGGCGCCGCGATTTCCACCGCCTGTCCACCGGCGCTCTAGCCCGGATCGCTCACGGAGGGTGTAGAAAAAGGCTGTTTCCTGTGGCATAAA
>JAPPHP010000311.1 GCA_028821035.1 Gammaproteobacteria bacterium
GGGGTTGGGGGGGGCGCCCGGGGGGGCCGGGGCGGGCGCCCCGGGGCCCCCCCCGCCGCGGGCCGCGCCCCGGGGGGGGCCGCCCGCCCGCCGCGCCGCGGGGGGGGGGCACGACCGGGGCATCGTCGTGCTCGTCGACCCGCGCTTCACCGAGTCGCGCTGCCAGGCGTTCTTCCCCGGCCACTGGCGACCCGAGCGGGTGCGCGCCGCTGCGTTGGGGGATGCGGTGGCCGCGTTCTGGGGTGACCCGGACGGCGTCGCG
This sequence comes from Gammaproteobacteria bacterium, assembly GCA_028821035.1. Taxonomy (GTDB): domain Bacteria; phylum Pseudomonadota; class Gammaproteobacteria; order Pseudomonadales; family Azotimanducaceae; genus VXNE01. The sequence continues at coordinate 263 of JAPPHP010000311.1, forward strand.
CCAGGCGGACCGTCATCGCCCGCACGCAGCGCGGTGGTACGCTGACGGCATGGACCGCCGCACCAAGATCGTCTGCACGATCGGGCCCGTCACCGCGGACTTCGAGACGCTGTCGCGCCTATACGAAGCGGGCATGGACGTGGTGCGGCTCAACATGTCGCACTCGGACCACGAGACGGCGCGGCGCATCATCAACTGGATCAAGACGCTCAACCGCAAGGTCAGGTTCCCGGTGCCGGTGTTGCTCGACACGCAGGGTCCGGAAATCCGTACCGGGGACACGGACACCGCCGTCGCCCTGGAGCAGGGGGACGAGATATCGCTGCGGGTGGCGGGCCCGGTGGTGGACGGGGAGATCCACGTCAACTACCCCGACCTGCCGGCGGCGGTGGAGACCGGCAGCGCCCTCACGCTGGACAACGGGCTCATCAATCTCGAGGTCATCGGGAAGAGCGCGGCCTGCGTGCGCTGTCGGGTGGTGGACGGCGGGCTGCTCGGTAGCCGCAAGCACGTCAACGTGCCGGGCGTGCACATCAACATGCCGTCGATCACCGCCAAGGACCGCGACGACATCCTGTTCGGCATGGAACACGACGTCGACTACGTCGCGCTGTCGTTCGTGCGCTCCGCGGGCGACGTCATGGAGCTGCGCCATCTGCTCGGGCGCAAGAATGCGTCCCTCAAGGTGATCGCCAAGATCGAGAACCGCGAGGGCCTCGAGAACGCGGAGGAGATCGCGCGGGCGGCGGACGGCGTCATGGTGGCGCGCGGCGACCTCGGCATCGAGATCGACATCGCCGCGATGCCCAACGTCCAGCGCGAACTCGTGCGCACCTGCGCGCGCCTCGGCAAGCGCTGCATCGTCGCTACCCACCTACTCGAGTCGATGATCGAGAACCCGATCCCGACCCGGGCCGAGGTGACCGATGTCGCCAACGCGGTCTACGAGGGCGTGGACGCGGTCATGCTGTCGGGGGAGACGAGCGTCGGCCGCTACCCGGTGCGCTCGGTGAAGCAGCTCTCGAAGATCGCCGCGGCGAGCGAGCGCTTCCCGGGGCTCGGCTTCGCCCGGGAACTCGAGACCGACACCGACAAGCACCACCTCGCGGTCGCCGCCGCGGGGCTCGCGGAGTCGATCGCCGCCGCCGGGATCGTCGTCATCACGCGACGCGGGCTGATGGCCGACCTCGTCACGAGCTGTCAGCCCCCCCACGTACCGATCTACGTCTTCACCAACAACAGCCAGGCGCGGCGACGGCTCATGCTGAACCGCGGCGTCTACGCCTACCGGACGGCGTTCTCCACCCAGCCGGAGAAGACCATCCAGACCGCCCTCGGCGCACTGCGCGACCGCGAAGGCATCGGGCCGGACGCGCGCGTCGTCGTGCTGTCGGACGTGCTCGCGGAGGCGCGGGTGGACGCGATCCAGATACGCTCCGTGAGCGGAGGCTGACCGCATCGCCAGGCGTCGCCGGCGCCCGCCCAACCCCCCACAAGAACATCGCCCGTTTCAACCGCGGCGCCAGCGCGCGAGCCAGCCAACCGAGGCGCAGGTGACTCCGGTATCGCCGAGGCGTCGTTCTCAGGTGTGCCGCTTCACCGACGCAACATCGCCCTTATCAACCGGGTGCCGCGTTACGAGCGGTCTGCCGTGGTGGTGCGACCGCCGAGGCGCGCCACGAAGAGCGGCCGCGCCCAGCGATTCGCCCGATGGCCCGGGCTGGATTTCGAAAAGGGCGATGTTCTCGTGCGCGAGGCGGCTACCCAGCCCGACGAGAACATCGCCCGTTTCAACCGTGGCGCCGGCGCACGAGCCGGCACCATGGACGAAGCGCGGATAGCCGACCCAGCGAGCGCTCGTGACCCCCGTCTCGCCGAGGCATCGTTCTCGGGTGTGTCGCTTCACCGACGCAACATCGCCCTTATCAAACGTGGTGGCGCATGCGAGCCGTCTGCCGCGGCGGAGCGACCACCCGGACGCGCGACGAAAGCGGTCAGGGGCAGACGAAACGCCCGATGGCCCGGGCGGGATTTTCGAAAGGGCGATGTCCTGCAAGGTCCCATTGCCCGAGTCGAGGTTGGCGGACCGCGCGCCGCCCGCCCGCTTCAAAAGCGGGCGGCGCGCACCGGGCGGCGTCGGCCGGCCACGAATCGGCGCTCTCCCCCAGTTCGCCAGGCTCGCGTCCCAAAGCCAGACTGTCCACCAAGCGGGGCGGGCCCAGGATTTGATTTGGGCGATGTTCGGTTGATGGGCATCCCGCCAGCGAACACGGGCGTCGCCCCTGTGTGGCACGCAGGCTAGAATCGACGCATGCACCGCACGAAGGCTCCTGGAACGGGGCTGGCACGGTTCGCGGCGCTGGTCGCGGTACTCGCGATCGTCACCGCGGACGCAGCCACGCGCCGCATCGAACTGCCCAACGGCGACGTCTACGAAGGCGAGGTGGTGGACGGCGTCCTGACCGGGCAGGGCACCTACATCAGCAGCCGGCACCGCTATGTCGGCGCGTTCCTGAACGGCAAGATGCACGGCGAGGGGGCTATCTACTGGCCCGACGGCCGGGTGTTCGAGGGCCGGTTCGTGAACGACCGTCGGCAGGGCCGGGGGCGCCTGGAATGGCCGGACGGCCGGGTGTTCGAGGGCGACTTCGTCAACGACCGGCGCGAGGGGACCGGGCAGCTCACGTGGAGCAACGGCGATGTCTACTGGGGGGACTTCCGCGCCAACCAGATCACCGGCAACGGTCGCCTCGCGTCGGCCAACGAGGACGTCTACGAAGGCGAGTTCCTGGAGGGTGAGCGCTCCGGCTGGGGCACGCAGACCTGGCAGAACGGCAACCGCTACGTGGGCGAGTGGCGGGCCAACGGGCGCGAGGGCATCGGCGCGTACCACTGGCGGGACGGCACGGTGTACCGCGGCGAGTTCATGGCCAACAAGATGCACGGGTACGGCGTGAAGCGCGTCCCGGACGACGATCCCTACTTCCAGCAGTGGGCGGACGGCCAGCTCGTGCGGGAGACCGTGATCGCGGAGGACGCGCGGTGCCGGGTGACCCTCGACGACGAGCCGTGGATGTTCACGAGCGACGAGTGCGTGAACGGCCGGGCGCACGGGTGGGGGACCGCCGTGCGGCTCGACGGCCAGGCGTACGTCGTCGGCGGCCGGTTCGTGCTCGGCCACATGGTGCAGGGCGAGATCGGCTGGCTGAACGTGGCGGACCTCCCATGACCGGGATCGAGGGTTACCGGATTTACCGGGAACTCGGGCGGTCCGGCGATCGCGCGGGCGACGCGCCGCGAACGTCTGGCGCCCCGGGCGACGCGCGCGTGTACCTCGCCACCGAGCGGCAGTCGAACCGACCGATGGCCCTCAAGGTGATCGAGTTGGGCGACGATGCGGACCTCCTCGCCCGCGACCGGGCGTGGCGGCGGGCGCGCCGCGTAGCGCGGCTCGACCACCCGAACGCGGTCAAGGTGTACGACGTGGGCCTCGAAGGGTCCGCGCTCTACGTGGCGATGGAACACCTGCAGGGCGGGGATCTCTCCGCGCGGCTGCGCGCCGGCGTGTCCTTCGTGGACATCCTGCGCATCACCGAGCAGCTTGCGAACGCCCTCGACCACGCGCACGCGAAGGGGTGCCTGCACGGCGACGTCACGCCGTCGAACATCCTGTTCCGCGACCCCGGGGCGGCGGTCCTCGTCGACTTCGCCGGGGGAGCGCTGGGCGACCTCGACCCGGGCAGCGCGCCGGGCCGCGTGCGCGTGGTGGGCACGCCCGGATACATGAGTCCGGAACAGGCGGCGGGCCGCGGCTGCGACGCGCGCTCCGACCTGTACGGCCTCGGCGTCGTCTTCTTCCAGATGCTGACCGGCGACACTCCGCATCCGCCCGAGCACGAAGGCGGTACGGTGATCCGCCATCCGGCCGCGGCGGCGCCCCGGCTGCCGGAGCGGTTCGCCGCGCTCCAGGAACTGGTGGACGGCCTGCTGGCCCCGCTGCCGGAGAAGCGTTTCCAGAGCGGCGCCGAGGTCGTACGGGCCCTGGACGCCGTGCGCTTCGAGGACGTGACGCCCCAGCCGGCCCTGGTGCGCGCGCTGGTGGCGACGTCCGAGATCGAAGTGCTCGCGGCGGCCATGGAGCCCCGGCGCGACGGCGGGCGGACCCGCCTCGACG
>JAPPHP010000148.1 GCA_028821035.1 Gammaproteobacteria bacterium
GTGTGGATCTGGCCGGGCGCCGTGGCATGGAAGACCAGCGGGTGTGTGTCCCGGTACTCGTCCCGCATCCACTTCCGATGGAACGTCGTGAGCGCCTGGCTAGTCGCCACCGCGTCGCTGCAGACAAAGGGCAGTTCGAACACCTCCGTCAATGGAAACCGTCCCGGCGAATACCCGGGCAATGTCCAGACGAGGTCGACGACGCCATCGCGCGCTTGCCCGTAGAGGTCCGCCGGCCTGCCGCCCAGTTGCATCGCCGGGAACACCTGGATGGTGACGCGGCCATTCGAGCTGGCCGCGATCTCTCGCGCCCATGGTTCGAGGAACAACTGGTTCACGATGGCCTTGGGCGAGTTGAACGTGTGCAGCCGCAGCGTGATCGGCTCGGTGGCGGAGCCGAGCGCCGCGACGCAGAGTACGCATGCGGCGAGAGACGCCAGTCCCGCTGCCCTACGCGTCACCCTCATCGAGCCCCCCGACACGTCGTCTTTCGATGATCGCCGACCCGTCCGGTTGATCGCAAACGCACGTGCCATGCGGGGGCGGGCCTTGGCGTCCCCAGAGGCCGTGTGGAGCGCATCGGAGGAGCGCATCGGACACACGCCGAACGCGCGCGGACGGACTCGCGCGGACGGACTCGGACGCGGACGGACTCGGACACACGCGGGACGGACTCGGACAAACGCGTGCCAAACCGTGCCAAGCGAGCCGTGCCAACCGGTGTCAACCGGTGTCAACCGGGATGCCAACCGGGACACACCGACCGGACGAAGGCCGAATCGGACAAGGCTGCATTTGGACACACATCGATTTCACCTGCACACCGTCGACGGGGCGCACAGCACGCGGAGCGAAAATCCTACGCGCAATGCAGATCACACCGACTGGGGGCAGCATCGAGGACATGAGACGGTGGCCTGCATGGCCACCCCGCGGTACAAGCTCGTCGACGAAGAGCATGCAGCCTGCTACCACGTAACGTCGCGCTGTGTGCGGCAGGCGTTTCTGTGCGGCTACGATACCGTGACAGGGCGCAACTACTCGCACCGCAAGCGCTGGCTGATCGACCGCATGAAGCGCCTCGCCCGCTGCTTCGCCGTGGAGATCTTCGGCTACGCCGTGATGAGCAACCATTTCCACATCGTGCTGCGCTACGACCCGAAGGCCTGCGCGTCCTGGACTGACGAGGAGGTGGCGCGGCGTTGGGCAGAAGCCACCGAACCCATGACGAAGGGCCGCCGCAGAAGGCGGCGCAAGGCGGAGCGGCGTGAGCGCCTGCTGGAGGATCCAGAAGCATTGGCGCGGGCGAGGCGGACCCTGGGTTCGCTCTCGTACTTCATGAAGCACTTGAAGCAACCGATCGCGCGGCGGGCGAACCTGGAGGATGGCTGCACCGGGCACTTCTTCGAGCAGCGCTTCTACTCCGGAGCACTGCTCAACGAAAAGGCGGTACTGGCGGCGATGGTCTACGTGGACCTCAATCCGATCCGGGCGGGCGAAGTACGCAAGCTGGTCGAGTGCCGCGACAGCTCCATTGGCGAGCGGCTCCGGGAACACAGCGAGGAGGCGCTCGACGAGTATCTCGCCCCGGTAGCGCCGAGTCTGGAAGAAGGCGACACCACCGCGTCGCGGCCGGTGAGCACCACCCTTCGAGCGTACTTCGAGCTGGTACAGGAAATGGCCTCCGTAGAGGCCGGGACGCAGGTACGGCCTGACCGTATTGCCCGCTGGACCGCCTGGGTGACGTCGCTTCAGAGACGACAGCGCGCGTACGGCTCCCGGCAGGAGCTGGAGAAGTGGTCGGCAGCGCGGGGGACGCAGCTTCGGGAAACGCCCCTGCACGCCTGACCGTCGCACATCATTGGCGAGCCGTCCCCGCCGCCAAGATGGCTCCCGGACGAGGGATCAGGTCCCCTTCTGGCCCCGTGACAGTCCACGGTCCACGTCCGCGCGCCGCATTTCGGCCCCTGTTCCGCTTCCAGTGACTTGCTCTTCGCCTGAACGGCGCCACGGCGTCGACGAACCAGCGTCGGTGTGTGTCCTGTGTGGCATCCTGTGTGGCACTTCTGTCGCACGTAGCGTCAGTGTGTGTCCCAGGCCGCTGGGTTAAGCTACGGAACGTCGCCAGAGGTGCAGTCGTGGCCTACGCCCATCCCGAGTACCTGATCTCGCCCGACGAGCTTGCCGCCGACCTCGACGGCAGGCGCGTCCTGGATGCCACGGTCGTCTTCGCCCCGACACCGGAGGGTGGCTTCAGCGTCGAGTCCGGTCTGGCCCGGTTCAACGAAGGGCACATCCCCGGCGCCCAGTTTCTCGATCTGGTCAACGACGCATCCGACACATCTTCCGACCTCGGTTTCACGCTGCCGCCCGTCGCCCAACTCGAGGCGCTGTTCCGCCGGCTCGGCATCTCCAACGACACCGAAGTGGTGGTGTACAGCCGCGAGCTGATCGCATTGGCCACCCGCGCCTGGTGGCTGCTCCACTACTGCGGCCATCGCCACGCGCGCGTGCTCGACGGCGGCCTGGAAGCCTGGCAGGCCGCCGGACACCCGCTGTCGACGGAACCGGCGGGCTACCCGACGGGCGATTTCACCGCGCGCCCGAATCCCTCGCGCTTCGCCGACAGGAACGAAATCCTCGCCGCGATCGGAGACCCCGAGGTACGCACGGTGAACTCGCTGTCCCCGGAGGACTTCGCGGGCGACGGCGCCTTCCGCATGGGGCGGCCAGGGCACATCCCAGGGAGCATCAACCTCTTCTTCGCCGAGCTGCTTGAAGACGGCCGCTTCAAGAACGATGCCGCGCTACGCCAGGCACTCGATGCGAAAGGACTGCTCCGCACACCCAGGGTGATCAACTACTGCGCCGTCGGCGTCACCGCCACCGTCGATGCGTTCGCCTTCCTGCTCTGCGGCCAGGAAGACGTCGCGCTCTACGACGGCTCGCTGGCGGAGTGGGCGCGCGACGAAACGCTCCCGATGGAAGTCGGGCCCTAGTCGAGCAACCGCCACCGCGCACCCCGACCCCCATGGACCGAACCCTCACCAACTTCATCGCCGCGCTGCGCAACGCCGAAGTGCGTGTGTCCCCGGCGGAGACCCTCGACGCCCTGAACGCGGTGGAACTGGTCGGTTACCGGGACCGCCGCCTCCTGAAGGACACCCTCTCGCTGATGCTGCCGAAGACGATCGACGAGAAGGAGACCTTCGACGACACCTTCGACCGCTTCTTCGCCTTCGAGGACGTGGCCGGCGAGACGGCCGTGCTCGACATCGAGGGCGACGACGGCGAGGACGGGGAAGGCGCCGGGGACGGCCAGGGCGGCGGCAACGGCCAGGGCGAGGGACGCGGGGCCGCCGGCGGCAAGGGCAAGAGCAAGAACCGGAAGAACCGCTTCCTCGCGGCGGAGGAAGAAGAGGAGGAAGACCTCGGCCCCGGCGACATGGCCCAAGCCCATTCCGCCCTCGGCAGACTCTTGATGCAGGACAGCCGCATCGAGCTCACCGTCCAGATGGCCGACGCGGGCCGCGCCGTAGACCTGCAAGAGATCCAGGTCTTCACCCAGAAGGGTCTCTATACGCGCCGCATCATGGAGGAGATGGGCCTCTCCGAACTCCAGCGCGAGATCGGCGACCTCAAGCAGAGCCGCGTCATCCCCGAACGGCGCCTCGGCCAGGAGCTCAAGAAACGCCGCGACTGGCTGCGCGAGCAGGTGCGCGACTACGTCGAGCGCCAGTTCCTCCTGCACGCCGACGCCTCCGGCAAGCGCCTGCGCGAGGAACTCCTGCGCAAGGTGAAACTGTCCAACGTCGAGCACCGCAACTTCCGCCTCATCCAGGAAGTCGTCTACAAGATGGCGAAGAAGCTGGTGGCGCTGCATTCCCGCCGCAAGAAGGTATTCCGACGCGGCCAGCTCAACGTGCCGCGCACCCTGCGCCACAACATGGCCTACGACGGCTCGATCTTCGACCTGCACTGGAAGTCCGTGAAGGTCGACCGCCCGAAGGTGTTCGCAATCTGCGACGTCTCTGGCTCCGTCGCGAACTACGCACGTTTCATGCTCATGTTCCTCTACAGCCTCGAGGAAGTGATGCCGAAGGTGCGCTCGTTCGCCTTCTCCTCGGACCTGGCAGAGGTCACGGAGCTCTTCGAGCGGAACAAGATCGAGGACGCCATCGCGAAGACGCTGCGCGACTACAGCGGCGGCTCCACCGACTACGGCCAGGCCTTCGAGGACTTCAGGAAGACCTGCATGGAGGACGTGGACAACCGCACGACGATCATCATCCTGGGCGACGCCCGCAACAACTACGGCGACCCGCGCACGGAGATCCTCAAGGAGATGTACGACCGGGCCAAGCGCGTGCTGTGGCTAAACCCGGAATCCCGCGCCACCTGGACCGTCGGCGACGCCGAGATGCGCAAGTACAC
>JAPPHP010000185.1:0-1094 GCA_028821035.1 Gammaproteobacteria bacterium
ATCAACCTGCGGGCGTCCTACGGCCAGGAGACGGAGGCCATGGTGGCCCGCCTGATCGCGGATCGGGGCATCGAGCGGATCGCCGTCATGTACCAGGACGACTCCTTCGGCCGGGCCGGATACGCGGGCGTCATGAACGCGCTCGAGGCCCGGGGCATGGAGCCGGTCGCCACCGGCGTGTATCCGCGCAACACCACGGCCGTGAAGACCGGACTGCTGGACCTCCGCGCGGGCGAGCCGGAGGCCGTCATCGTGGTGGGCGCCTACGAGCCCGTCGCGGCACTCATCGCGTGGGCCAGGCACACCGGTTTCGATCCGGTGTTCGTCACGATCTCGTTCGTGGGCAGTAACGCGCTGGCCCGGGAACTCGGCGAGTACGGCGCCGGCGTCTACGTCACCCAGGTCGTCCCGTTCCCCACCGGCCCCCGCCCGCCCGTCGTGCAGTCCTATGCGCGGGCGCTGGCGGCGGCCGCTCCGGACACCGCTCCCGGATTCGTGTCGCTGGAAGGGTACCTGGCGGGCCGCCTCGCGCTGGTGGCGCTCGAGGGCTGCGGACGCGAGGTCGACAGGGCCTGCTTCCTGCGGGTCCTGCGCGACGCGGCGCGGGTGGACCTAGACGGCTTCGAGCTGCGTTACAGCGACACGGACAACGGCGGTTCGAGCGCGGTGTACCTCACCATGATCGGGTCCGACGGGCGGTACCGGGCCGTGGAGAGCCTGGCGGAACGCATCGGCTGGAGGCGGCCCGAGGGTCGTGTCGTCCGCACGGGCGTGGGGCGGTGACGGACACGGGCGAACGAACGCCGACGGCGGAGGCCGCCATGGAGTCCTCGGCGATGTCCGACCTGCCGGGTCCGGCCGAGGCGCCGGCGCCGGAGCCGGCGCGGGGGCCGCGGGCAAGCCTGCAGCGCATCGCGGCGAGCCGGCACCGCATCTCGGTACAGCTCTACGCCGGCATCGGCGTCGCCGTGTCGTTCACGTTGATCGCCAGCCTGGTGGCCTTGTGGTCGTTCAACCGCCTGAGCGACGCGCAGGACCGGGTGAACCGCCACAGCGTTCCGGGGATGGCGGCGGCGTTCGGCGTGGCCCGGCAG
>JAPPHP010000185.1:1104-4386 GCA_028821035.1 Gammaproteobacteria bacterium
GCCCGGCAGGGCGCGGCGCTCGTGGCGGCCGCGCCGCGGCTGACGGCGGCGGCGAACCGCGAGGAGTTCGGGGTCGTCGCCGCCGAACTCGAGCGGGAAGAGGTCGTGTTCCAGGGGCGGCTGCCCGAGTTGATGCGGCAAGGGGAACAGCACGAAGGGGTGCGCGCGCGCGCCGACGCGCTGATCGCCAACGTCGAGGCGCTCGAGGGTTCGGTGGCCCAGGGCTTCGACCTGGCCGACCGCGGGGCGGGGGTGCGCGCGGAACTCAACGACCTGCAGGCGCGGCTGACGGACGTCCTGGTACCCATCATCGACGATCAACTGTTCTACGCGGTGACCGGATACCGGACGCTGGGAGCCCCGGCGCGGCCCCGGGAGGCGCGGTTCGTCGAGGAGGAGTTCGGCCTGTACCGGCGCCTGGCGGGGCTTCGCACGGAATCGAACGTCGCCGCGCAACTCCTCACGAACATCTTCAACCTGCCGGACCGGGCGCTGCTGGAGGCCATGCGCGACCGGTTCCAGGCGAGCGCGGGCAGCATGGAGCGCCACCTGTCGGCGCTGGGAGACCTCGAGGCCCGGCAGCGGCTCGCGCCGATGGTCGCGCGCCTGGCGGAACTGGGGATCGGCGGCGGCGGCGGCTTCGAGCTGCGCCTCGCGGAACTGGAGGGGGTCGAGCGCCAGGAACGCCTGCTGGCGGAGAACCGGGCGCTCGCCAACGACCTGGCGCTCGAGGTGGAGGGTCTCGTGAGCGAGGCGCGCGAGAGCGCGGGCGCCGCCACGCAGGCCTCGGCGGACGCCATTCTCACCGGCCAGAACCTGCTCCTCGCGCTGAACGGCATCAGCATCGTGGGCGCGATCCTGATCGCGTGGCTGTTCGTCGGACGCGTGCTGCTGCGCCGCCTCGACCGCCTCTCGGAGCGCATGCGCGCGATGGCGGGCGGGGACCTCGAGGCCACGGTCGATATCAGTGGACGCGACGAGGTCGCGGACATGGCGGCGGCGCTCGAAGTGTTCCGTCGCCACGCGCTGGAAGTCCAGCGGCTCAACCTGGTCGAGCGGCTCGCCGAGGAACTGCGCGAGAAGAACGACACGCTCGAGCAGACGCTGGAGGAACTCAGCCGCGCCCAGGACCAGATCGTCATGCGCGAGAAGCTCGCGGCCCTCGGCGAGCTGACCGCGGGCGTGGCGCACGAGATCAAGAACCCGCTGAACTTCGTGAAGAACTTCTCCGAGGCGTCCGAGGAACTCCTCGAGGAACTGGTCGAGACGCTCGAGGAGGCGGGGGATGCGCTGACCGAAGACCAGCGCGAACTCGTCGGCGAACTCGGCGAGGACCTGACGGAGAACCTGAAGCTCATCCGGGGTCACGGAGACCGCGCCGACCGGATCGTGCGGGACATGCTGCGCATGCAGCGAACGGACACCCAGCGCCAGCCCACGGACATCAACGAACTCATCGACGACCACGTGCGGCTGGCCTTCCACAGCGCTCGGGCCAACGACTCCGACTTCCGGCTCGACATTCAGCAGGATCTGGATCCGGGGATGGGCAACCTCGAAGTGGCATCCCAGGACCTGGGCCGCGTCATCCTGAACCTGGTGGGCAATGCCTGCTACGCCACCCACGAGCGGCGGCTCGCCGAGGAGGCGGAGGGACGCTCCTTCGAGCCGACGCTGAATATCGTCAGCCGACGACTCGACGACCGCGTGGAGATCCGGGTCCGCGACAACGGTACGGGCATGCCGAAGGAGGTCGCCGACAAGATCTTCAACCCGTTCTTCACGACCAAGCCCACGGACCAGGGCACGGGACTGGGCCTGTCGCTCTCGAACGACGTGGTCCGCGAGCACGGCGGATCGATACGCGTCGAGTCGGAACAGGGGAGTTTCACGGAGATGATCGTCGAGATCCCGACGGAGACGACGCCGGCCGCCCTGGAGGACGGTTTGTCCAGCGAGGCGTCCGGGGGCCAGGCATAGGGATGTTGGCGAAGCCGTGCATCGCCTGCTGCTGATCAGGCACTGCGAGAGCGCCGGGCAGCAGCCGGAGGCCGCGTTGACCGAGACGGGCGTTCGTCAGGCGGAAGCCCTTGCAGGTTTCCTGTCCCGCTTCGCGATCGACCGGGTCGCCGCCAGTCCTTACCGGCGGGCACGGGAGAGCATCGCACCGTTTGCCACCGCGGCCGGGCTGCCCGTGCATGCGGACGATCGCCTGGTCGAGCAGCGGCTCGCGGCGGGTCCGGTGGAGCACTGGCGTGAAGCGGTCCGCACCTCGTGCGGGGACCCGGACTTCCGGTTGCCCGGCGGTGAGTCGGCGGGGGAGGTGCTCGACCGCGGCTGGCCGGCCCTGGAGGGACTGCTCGAAGGCGGCCACCGGCTTCCGGTCGCCGTCACCCACGGGAAGTTCCTGAGCGTCGTGCTGAACGCCGTCGGCCGGGACTTCGGCTATGCGCAGTGGCAGTCGCTCTCGAATCCGGACGTGTTCGCGCTGAGGGACGACGGCGGCGGAGGCCTGACCTATGAACGCGTCTGGCCTGGGGGGCAGGCCGAGCGCCGAGCGGGTGCGAGTTGACAGGGACTCGCGGAACATGGCAACAGGAGTGAGCCCGGACGCGACGGCCGCGCCTGCGTGCGGCCCCCGGGCAGGGAGGGATCGATGAACGGAAGGTGGACCACGCGGATGTCGGCGTTGACCGCCGGGGTGTTCCTGGGGGCATGCAGCCCGGGCGGAGAGGGCGAGACGACTCCGGAGACGACCCCGGAAGCGGCCCCGCCGGCGCAGCGGCCGAACGTCGTCCTGATCGTGGCCGACGATCTCGGCTACGGCGACGTCGGGGCCTACGGCAGCCAGACGATCGCCACGCCCCACATCGACGCCCTCGCCGACGCGGGCGTTCGCCTCAGCGACGGCCACGTATCGGCGGCGGTCTGCAGTCCAAGCCGGGCGGGGTTGATGACCGGCCGTTACCAGAGCCGGTTCGGCTACGAGTACAACCCGAGCTTCAACTTCGAGAGTGGCCCCGAGGCGGGGCTCGGCCTGCCCGTGACCGAGACGACACTCGCCGACGCGCTGCGGGGAGCGGGCTACGCGACGGGGCTCGTCGGCAAGTGGCACCTCGGGATCCACGACCGGTACCACCCGCTGAACCGCGGCTTCGACGAGTTCTACGGGATCTTCGGCGGCGGTACCAGCTACATCGACTCGCGCCTGCCGGGCACGCACTCGTGGCCGGCGGAGGGCGCGCCGACCGAACGGGACCCGCATATCGCGCGCACCGTCAT
>JAPPHP010000129.1 GCA_028821035.1 Gammaproteobacteria bacterium
TCGTCGTGGACCTCTGGGGGGGACACGCCGATGCGGCGCGGACCCGGCCCTGGGAGCGGGACACGATCGCCAACGTCTACTCGACGACCAAGGTGATGACGGCCATCGCGGCCCTGATCCTGGTCGACCGGGGCGCGGTCGACCTCGATGCCCCGGTGGCGACGTACTGGCCGGAGTTCGCCCAGGCCGGCAAGGAGAAGCTGCCGGTGCGTTACCTGTTCAGCCACATGTCGGGCCTCGCGGGATTCGACACGCCGATCTCGACGGAAACGCTCTATGACTGGGACGAGTGCGCGCGTCTGCTCGCCGCCCAGGCGCCCTGGTGGGAACCGGGCACCCGCTGCGGATACCAGGCCATCAACCATGGCTACCTGCTCGGCGAACTCGTGCGGCGGGTGAGCGGCAGGACCCTCGGTACCTTCTTCAGACAGGAGGTGGCGGAGCCTCTCGGCGCGGACTTTCACATCGGCATGGACGCAAGCCTGGACGCCAGGGTGGCCGAACTGATACCACCGCCCGAAACGGGTTGGGGGGAAGAACCCGAACCCGGATCGGTCGCCGCGAGAGTCAGCGGCAATCTCCCGTCCGACGCATTGACTGCGGCTGTCGGCACAAGGGCCTGGCGGGCTGCCGAGATTCCGGCCGTGAACGGCCACGGCAATGCCCGCTCCGTGGCCCGGATTGCATCCGCGATGGCCTGCGGCGGCGCGGTGGACGGCGTGCGAACAATGTCCCCGGAAACCGTCGCGTTGGCGATCGAAGAGCAGATCGAGGACTTCGATCTCGCGACGCCGGAGATGCGCGTTCGCTACAGTCTCGGCTTCGCGCTCCGCTGCGACAGCATCTGGATGCCGTACATGGGTCCGAGTCCGCGCGCCTTCTTCTGGGGCGGCTACGGGGGCTCGTTCTGTGTCATGGATCCGGATGCCCGGGTAAGTTACGGCTACGTGATGAACCGGATGCTGAACGAGTGGACCGGTGAGTTTCGTTCCGACCCGCTTGCCGCCGCCCTGTACGACGCCCTGACATGACGACAGAAGAAGAGAGCGGCGTCAACGAGTTGCGGTCCATCGTCACCCTGGTCGCCTTGAGCGTGGCGGGAGTCGCGTACTGGAACGCCATGCCGTTTCTCGTCGGCGGTTTTGTCGACCATTACGGGTGGTCCCCGGAACTGGCGGGACAGATCTCGTCGGTGCAGCTTTTCGCAACGATGGGGATGCTATGGGTCGCGGCCATCACCGTACATCGCTGGAACCTGCGAACGACGGTGCTCTGGGCCGCCCTGGTGGCCGTTCTCTCCGACTTTCTCGCCGCGTGGCTCGAGAGCACGACGCTGATGATCGTGACACGCGTCGTCACCGGACTGGCGGCGGGAGTGATCCTGAGTGCGGTGTATGCGGCCATCTCGAGGGTGGCACGGCCCACGCGTGTCTACGGGATCGTCATGGCCAGCATGTCCCTGTCCGGTCTCGTCTGGTTCCTGGGTCTGCCTGCCTTGCTCGAGAACTCCGGGATGACAGGGCCCTTTCTGAGTCTGGCGGCCGTTTCGCTGGCCGCGTTGGCCGTAGCCCTGGCGTGGTTTCCACGATACGGCCGGCAGGAGGACATCCCGTCCGCACAACTGGGCGTCCTCGGCATGTTGACGGTGCCCGTGCTGCTCCTGGCATTGGGCCTGTTCGTCCAGTCCACGGTCGCCGGCGCATATTGGGCATACTGGGAGCGTATCGGAGTCGAGTCCGGGCTGGGCGGCTGGGGTATCGCTGTTGTCCTGTCCGTGGGGGCTGTCAGCGGCATGCTCGGGGGCGCGCTGGCCGCCTGGATGGACGGCAAGGTGGGCGATGCCGCCGCGCTGATAGGCGGCTTTTCGATCATGGGGCTCGGCTATGCCGTGGCGCTGTTCTACACCCCGGCCGCCTACGTGGCGGCGACCGCGGTTTCGTACGTCGCCGCCAATGTCGCGCTGACGTTCTTTTTTGGCCTGTTCGCCAAGGTGGATGCCTCGGGCAGGCTGGTCAACGCAGCCAACCTCTTGTTTTATGCGGGTGGGGCCATGGGACCGGCCGCGGCGAGTTTCATGCTCGTGCAGGGCAGTTACAGTCCGATGATCCTTGGTGGCTCCCTGGCGTTGCTGGCGAGCTTGTTCGTGATCGTTCCCGTCCTCTTGCGGTGGGCGCCGGGCTCGCCGGCGGTGGGACTCGGCGACCACGCTTGAACGCGATGTGAGAAACCGGAGGCGAACATGCAACGGAAGAAGCTGCAAGGCGCGCCCCTGCGCATAGACCCGGTCAAACTGGCCGGCGGAGACTTGGTGGAGGTTCCCTTCGCAGCGGCGAACCCGACCGGGAACCCACGGCGCATCGTCGTACCGACCGAGCGCAAACCCAGGGTGAGCCTGGTGTTCCAGGGGGATATCGTCATGATCGTGTACGAATCCTCGCCGGGGAAGTTCGAGCTCGAGGACTACGGTTACGATGAGTACATACACGTGCTCGAGGGCAAGCTGATCCTGACGCCCGCGGGTGGAACGTCCATGGAAACGGAGGCGGGAGGCCACGTAGTCTTGCCCAAGGGCTGGAGCGGTACCTGGGAGATGGCGGGGGACCCGTATCGGGAACTCGTGGCCATGGAGTACGAGACCTGGCGCGCGGCGGAACTGGCGGATTCCTGACCCGTGCGCCCGGGCAACGTCAGGCGGAGAACACCATGAGAACGGGGCTTGAGCAGATCCGCGAGTCGCTCGAAGCCTATCTCGCGACGCCGGACGATCAACCGCGAACGCCGGACCTGTTCCACTACTACTCGCCCGAGGTGTACGAGCTGGAACTCGAACACGTCTGGAGGAAGGAGTGGATCGCGGTCGGGCACACGGCATGGCTGAAGCAACCCGGCGACTACTTCGCGTGGGAGATCCTCGGCGAGCCGATCGTGTTCGTGCGGGGCGAGGACCGGAAGGTCCGGGCCCTCTCGTCGGTCTGCCGGCACCGCGCCGTTCCGGTCACGCGGGACGGGGAGCGTGGCAACGTGAAGCGCTTCCAGTGCCCGTACCACCTGTGGACCTACGGGCTCGACGGCAAGCTCGCCGGCGCGCCCTTCATGGCGGACAACGCCGGCTTCGACAAGACGCGGATCGCGCTCCCCGAGTTCCGCGTGGAAGTCTGGAACGGCATCGTCTTCGTGAACTTCGACGACGATGCCGCGGCCCTTGCGCCACGACTCGAAGGCCTGGCGCCTTACTTCCGGTTCTGCGACCGGGAAGACCTCGTGTGCAACAACGTCTTTGTCGACGTGTGGAACACGAACTGGAAGCAGGCGATGGAGAACGGTGACGTGTACCACGGCCCGGGAGTGCACCCGGAGGCGATGCGGGTGTACGAGCCGCTCTCGATGACCGAGCCAACGACGTGCGGCGAGTACTGGTCCCGGCAGGTGCTCGGACTCGACCTCGAGTACTACACCAGGTGGTACGGCTTCGAGCCCGACAAGGACGAAATCGGCATGGTCGGCCGCAGACGTCCGGCGTTCGAGATGACCATTACGCCCCCGGCCAATTTCCTGATGCCGACGCCCGCCATGCTCAACATCCAGGCGAACTGGCCCATCTCGGTCGACCGGACCCGGGTCGCCATGTTCAGCGTGGCGCCGCCCGAGTTCGCGGGCGAGGAGTACACGCCGGAGGAACAAGCGGACCCCGCGGGGCCGAACCGGATCAACTTCCAGGACTCGGCGGTGTTCAACCGGGGCATCTCGCGGGCGGTCCGGTCGAGTCGGGCCGAGCCCGGCCTGATGAGCCCGCTCCAGGAAGGCCCCGCCATCGCCACGCACCGGTGGCTGGCGCGTCGGCTGCTCACCGCAATCGGAGGAAGAAGCGCATGAAGATGAAGGACGAAGGCAACTCCCCAAGCATGGGCGCCAAACTGCTGACGCCCGAACTGACGGAGCAGATCCTCGAGACCCAGCGGGAATGCACGATGATCTGGAACACCCGGGACGGCAACAGCGCCGGGACCATGGTCTCCTTCGTCTGGCATAGGGGCAGCGTCTGGATAGGCGGTCCGAGCGACTTGCCCCGCATGGCCGCCATACGGCGCAACCCGAACATGTGCATCGTCGTGTCCGTCCTCGGGACCGGGCTCGGGCGGGACCGCTGCATCAGCCTTCGCGGGGAGTGCACGGTGCACGATGACCCGGCAGTGCACGCAGAGATGGCGCCGCGGCTCATGCGGAAGCTCGGCACGTTCAACCTGGACCGGCGCACCGCGCAGATGGTGGCGGCGCCGGGCCTGGTGTGGCTCGAGATCAAGCCCGAACGCCTGTTCACGTCCGACTGGAACGACCTGATGATGCAGAGCCTCGGGCTGGAGTCGCCGGAACCCGCCGTGATGTA
>JAPPHP010000127.1 GCA_028821035.1 Gammaproteobacteria bacterium
CTGGTGCTCGAAGCCATGAAGATGGAGACCGATGTCGTCGCCCCGCGTTCCGGCACGGTGACGAGATTCCACGTCGCGGAAGGCCAGGCCGTGGCGGCCGGCGATCCGCTCTTCGACCTAACCTGAATCTGTCCGCCCGCGGACGTGTCGACCCTTCTGGACCTGGTACAGTCCTCGGGCCTGTACCAGCTGACCCTGGGCGGGGCCGCGATGATCGTCGTCGGGCTCGTCCTCCTCTACCTGGCCGTCGCGCGCCGGTTCGAACCGCTCCTGCTCGTGCCGATCGGCTTCGGCTGCATCCTGTCGAACGTCCCGGGGGTGGAGCTCGCGAGCGGGGAGGGGATCCTGCACCTCTTCTACCTCGTGGGCGTCGAGACCGGCGTGTTCCCCCTGCTGGTGTTCCTCGGCATCGGGGCGCTGACGGATTTCGGGCCGTTGCTGGCCAACCCGCGCACGCTGTTCCTGGGCGCGGCGGCCCAGTTCGGCATCTTCGGCACGCTGTTCGGGGCGGTGCTGCTGACCGAGGTCGGCGTGCTCGACTTCACGCTGCGCGAGGCGGCGGCGGTGGCGATCATCGGGGGGGCGGACGGTCCGACGGCCATCTACCTGGCCGGCCACCTGGCCCCCGACCTGCTGGGCGCCATCGCCGTGGCGGCGTACTCCTACATGGCGCTGGTGCCGCTGATCCAGCCGCCCATCGCGCGGCTCCTGACGACGCATCGCGAACGCTGCATCGAGATGACGCAGCAGCGGGAGGTGTCGCGCAGGGAACGCGTGCTCTTCCCGATCGTGCTGCTGCTTCTGGTCGCGCTCCTCCTGCCGCCGGCGACGCCCCTGGTCGGGATGCTCTGCTTCGGCAACCTGCTGCGGGAGTGCGGCGTCGTCGACCGGCTCGCACAGACGACGCGCACGGCGCTCATCGACACGGTCACGATCCTGCTGGGCCTGGCCATCGGCTCGCGGCTGGGGGCGGACCGTTTCCTGACGTTCGACACGCTCGGCATCCTGCTGCTCGGCGGCGCGGCATTCGCCGTCGGCACGGCGAGCGGCGTGCTGATGGCGAAGGGCATGAACCTCGTGCTCCGGCAGCCGGTCAACCCGCTCATCGGGGCGGCAGGGGTATCGGCCGTCCCGATGGCGGCTCGCGTCGTCAGCCGGATGGGGCAGGAGGCGAACCCCGGCAACGTACTGCTCATGCACGCGATGGGACCCAACGTGGCCGGGGTCATCGGGTCGGCCGCGGCGGCGGGCATCCTGCTGCTGTTCCTTGGGGACGCCTGAGACCGGCCGTTCGCCGGGCCGGGCATGCCGCGGAGCGATGGGGCGGTGGAACGGCCGCAATCCGCATCCTGCATCCGTGTACAATTTTTAGCGACGATCCCCCGGAGTCCCAATGCGCTTCCTGCTCGCCGCCCTCGCCCTGTCGCTGGCGCCGATGACCGCGGCCCAGCAGGGGGACGTCTGGGTGTCGCTTGGGAGCTTTCGGTCCGCCGACGCGGCCGAGCGGGCCCGGGACGCGGCTTCGGACCCTGCTGGACACCGTCGGGGTGGTCCAGGCCGATACGGCGGCGGGCGTTCTGTACCGGGTGGTCGCCGGTCCCTTCGACTCGCGCGGGGCGGCCCTCGAGCGGCTGCCGGACATCCAGGCCAGTGGTTTCGCCGATGCCTGGCTGCTCCAGGCGGTAGCGGCGTCCGCGCCGCGCGCTGTCCCCGTCGACCCGGCGCCGACCGTGCCCGCCTCAGGGACCGAGGAACCGGTGCTCGACCCCTACGACCTCGCCGACCTGGACCTGGTTCTCGACCTGGACGCGGACCTGCCCATCACCGACCTCCTGGGGCTCGAGGGACTCGATCTGCCGGACCTCGACATGGAGGACGTCCCGGGACTGGCGGCCCCCGTGGCACGGGATCCCACCATCAGGCCGACGGAAGAGCCGGCGTTCGAGGCCCCCGCCGACTACCGGTTGCACAAGCTGAAGCGCGGCGGATGATCCTCGGCCCGGGCAGGTGGCTGGGCCGGGGTTCCTATCGGGCCATCGACACCACCCAGGGGACACCGTTCAGCGTCGACATGACGCTCACGGAAGAAGAGGAAGGGCGCCTGCTCGAGGCGCAGCTCGAGGTGGAAGGCCAGTCGGCGATCGATCTCACCGTCTGGATCGTGCCGGACGAATACGGGGGGTACACGGTCACCGTGCGGGGACCGTTCGACGTGGACGGCACGGCCAAGCTCGAGAGCGCACCGCACCTGGGGCTCCTGTGGTCCGAGGACGGCGCGACCCACGCGGCCTTCGCGCTCTTCGAACTGCGCGACACGTTCGGCCTGCGCGGCTTCGCCCGCAACGGCGGCAACGCGGCGACGTGGGAACTGGCGCTGCGCCCGCGGTCGGAAGCGGTCGCCGGCGGCAACGTCGTCGCCTTCCGGGGGGGACGGCGCGGGTCCTGAGCCGCGGCCGGACGTCGCGTCCGGAGGCCGGTTCAGTCGTTGACGACCACCACCTTGCCGATCACCTTGCGCTCGGCGATGAGCCGGAGTGCATCCGCGGTCCGCGCCAGCGGCACCCGGTGCGAAATGTACGGATGGATCCGTCCCGACGCCAGCCAGTCGAGAATGGTCCGGCGGTTGCGCTCGGCCCACTCGGGATCGTGCCGCTCCAGCGCCCCGATCGTGAACCCGATCGCCTCGGCGTCCTTGATCAGGAGATGGTTCGTCTTCGCGAGTGCGGGCCGTCCGCCGGTGAAGCCGACGATCAGGATGCGGCCGAACGGCGCGACGCAGCGCATCGAGTCGTCGAACACGTCGCCCCCGACCGGGTCGTAGATCACGTCGGCGCCGCGGTCGTCGGTCAGCGCCTTGACCTGCTCCCGGAAGCCGTCGGTGTAGTCGATGAGATGGTCCGCGCCCATCTCCCCGACGACGGCGAGCTTCTCAGCCGTGCTCGCGGTCGCGATCACGCGCGCGCCCATGAGCTTGCCGACGTCGACCGCGGCGAGCCCCACCCCGCCCGCGGCCCCGTGCACGAGCAGCGTCTCGCCGACCTGCAGCCTGCCGCGCTGCAGCGCGTAGAGCGCGGTCGCGTAGTTGGCCCCGAACGAAGCCGCTTCGGCGAGGTCGACGCCTTCGGGTAGCCGCGTCACCCGGTCTGCGGGGGTGACCGTCCGCTCGACGCAACCGCCGCCCGCGAGGACGGGATCGCCGGGCTCGAACCCCTCGACGCCCGGGCCTACTTGCGCGACCCGGCCCGCGGCCTGCCCGCCGACGACGAAGGGCAGGTCCGGCTTCACCTGGTACCGCCCGGCGACCATCAGGAGGTCGGTGTAGCTGATCCCGCGGACTTCGAGCTCGACGGCCACCTCGCCCGGACCGGGGTCGCCCGGGTCGTCGATCTCGCGCAGGGCGAGGTCGTCCGGAGTTCCGAGCTTTTCGCAGAACACTGCTCTCATGGTCGTTTCGCTCCCGATGTCGTTCAGTCGTTGACCACCACCACCTTGCCGATCGCCTTGCGCCCGGCGATCAGCCGGAGCGCCTCGGGCGTCCTCGACAGCGGCACGCGGTGCGACACGTACGGCCGTATGCGCCCCGACGCCAGCCAGCCGAGCAGCGCCCGGTCGTTCCGCGCAGCCCAGGCGGGTTCGTGCTCGAGCATGTGGTCGATGCGCAGGCCGATGGCCTCGGCATCCTTGATGAGCAGGTGGTTGGTCTTGGCGAGCGCGGGACGCCCGCTGGTAAAGCCGATGATCAGCAGGCGGCCGAACGGGGCGATGCAGCGCATCGACTCGTCGAAGACGTCGCCGCCCACCGGATCGTAGATCACGTCGGCGCCGCGGCCGTCCGTCAGCGCCTTGACCCGTTCGCGGAAGCCGTTGCTGTAGTTGACGAGATGGTCCGCACCCATCTCGCCGACGACCTGGAGCTTTTCGTCCGTGCCCGCGGTGGCGATGACACGTGCGCCCATGAGCTTGCCCACGTCGACGGCAGCGAGGCCCACGCCCCCCGCCGCGCCGTGGACGAGCAGGGTCTCCCCGGCGCGGAGCCGCCCGCGCTGCAGGGCGTACAGGGCGGTGGCATAGTTGCCGCGGAACGCTGCGGCAACCCCGAAGTCCACGCCCGCCGGGAGCAGGGTCAACCGCTCGACGCGTGTCACGACGCGCTCGACGCAGCCGCCGTCCGTCCATACGGGATCCCCGACTTCGAACCCCGTAACGCCCGGGCCGATCGCCGTGATACGCCCCGCGGCCTCGGCGCCCACGGCGAACGGCAACGGCCGCCGCACCTGGTAGCCGCCCGCGACCGCGAGCACGTCCGCGAAGCTGAGCCCCCGCGCTTCGAGGGCGACCGCCACCTCCCCCTCGCCGGGGGGCGCCGGATCGTCGA
>JAPPHP010000432.1 GCA_028821035.1 Gammaproteobacteria bacterium
CGCGGCTCAACGCGGCGGGACGCCTGGACGACATGAGCGCCGGCATCGAGTGCCTCCTGGCGGACGATCTCCGCGCGGCGCGTCCCCTGGCCGCCCGTCTCGACGCCCTCAATCTCGAGCGCCGGGACATCGAACAGGCGATGACCGCG
The DNA here is from genome assembly GCA_028821035.1 of Gammaproteobacteria bacterium. Classification (GTDB taxonomy): domain Bacteria; phylum Pseudomonadota; class Gammaproteobacteria; order Pseudomonadales; family Azotimanducaceae; genus VXNE01. The sequence continues at coordinate 150 of JAPPHP010000432.1, forward strand.
GAGGCGACGGTCCTGATCGACGAAACGGGCTCCGACGGAGAGTCCGCGGTCTGCGTTTACGACCCCGGGTGGCACCAGGGCGTCATCGGTATCGTGGCCGGCCGCGTGCGGGAGCGCCTGCACCGCCCGACGATCGCATTCGCCGACGCCGGAGAGACGGCGCCGGACGAACTGCGGGGCTCGGCCCGGTCCATCCCGAACCTGCACGTCCGCGACGCGATCGCGGACGTGGCGGCGCGGTTCCCGGGACTGGTCGTGCGCTTCGGCGGGCACGCGATGGCGGCGGGCCTGACCCTCAAGCGCGTCCAGTTGGCGCGCTTCTCGAAGGCGTTTCGCGAGGCGGTCGATGCGCGGGTCTCGGCGCGCGACCTGCGCAACGTCCGCGTGACGGACGGCGACCTGCCGGGGGCCGAGCTGACGCTCGAGAACGCCCTGCTCGTTGCGGACCACGGACCGTGGGGCGCCGGATTCGAGGAACCCGTGTTCCATGGCGAGTTCGAGGTCGTGCACGAGCGCGTCGTCGGCGAGCGCCATCTCAAGCTGGTCCTGAAGCGCGGCGAGCGCGTGGCGGACGCGATCGCCTTCGACCAGGAACCGCTCGGCGCCGGGCGGGTACGTGCGCTGTATCGGCTCGGCGTCAACGACTACCGCGAGATGGAGACCCTGCAACTGGTCGTCTCCGACATCGAGCCGGTCCCGCCCGTGAGCACTGAGTAGAGAACGGCGATCCCGGGTTCGCGGCGCTACAATACGCGCCTTTTCCGGGCGGACCTCGTGGCCGAAATCACCTCGATACGGGAGCGCATCAAGACGCTCGGCGGACGCAGCGAAGCACTTCGGGGGTATCTTTGACTACGCCGGCCGCAAGGAGCGCCTGGAAGAGATCGATCTCACGCTCTCCGACCCGGACGCCTGGAACGACCGGGAGGTCGCGGAGAGTCTCGCCCGGGAGCGGGCCGCCCTCGAGAAGTCCGTGACCGTCCTCGAGGGGCTGGCCACGACGTTGACGGACGCCGCGGAACTCGCGGAGATGGCCGCGGCCGACGGGGACGGGGAAGCCCTGGACGACATCGACGGCGACCTGCGGGGCGTCGAGCGCGACCTGGCGGACCTCGAGTTCCGCCGCATGTTCGACGACGAGGTCGACCCGTCGAACGCGTACCTCGAGATCCAGGCCGGCTCCGGGGGCACGGAGGCGCAGGACTGGGCGGAGATGCTGCTCAGGATGTACCTGCGCTGGGGCGAGAAGCGCGGTTTCGGAACCGAGGTCGTCGAGGTTTCCGCGGGAGACGTGGCCGGCATCAAGGGCGCCACCGTGCTGGTCTCTGGCGACTACGCTTACGGGCGGCTCCGGACGGAGACCGGCGTCCACCGGCTGGTGCGCAAGTCGCCCTTCGATGCGGGCAACCGGCGGCACACGTCGTTCGCGTCCGTGTTCGTCTCCCCGGAAGTGGACGACGACATCGAGATCGAGATCGAGCGTGCGGACGTGCGGGTGGACACCTACCGGGCGAGCGGCGCGGGCGGACAGCATGTCAACCGGACGGACTCCGCCGTGCGGCTGACGCACCTTCCGACTGGTGTGGTCGTGCAGTGCCAGAGCGAGCGGTCGCAGCACCAGAACCGGGACCAGGCATACAAGCAGTTGCGCGCGAAACTGTTCGAGCTGGAACAGCGCAAGCGCCAGGAGGAACGCCAGGCGGTGGAGGACAGCAAGGTGGACATCGGCTGGGGCAACCAGATCCGCTCGTACGTACTCGACCAGTCCCGGGTAAAGGACCTGCGCACGCTGGTGGAGCGGAGCGATCCGAACAACGTCCTCGACGGCGACCTGGACGAGTTCATCGAGGCGAGCCTGAAGGCGGGGCTGTCCCGATGACCCGGCGATGAGCGACGGCCACGACATCCTCGCCCACCGGCGCGGGAAGCTCCGTGAACTCCGCGCCCGGGGGGAGGCGTTCCCGAACGGCTTCGAGCGGACGGCCCTGGCGGCGGACCTGCAGGCGCTGCACGCGGACCGGGACAAGCAGGCGCTCGAGGCCGACCCGACCCGGGCCGTGGTGGCGGGCCGCATCATGCTGCGCCGGGTCATGGGCAAGGCCACTTTCGTCACGCTGGCCGACGTGAGCGGCGCCATCCAGTGCTACCTGCGCCAGGACGACCTGGGCGCCGAAGCCTACGAGGACGCGCGCCGGCTCTGGGACATCGGGGACATCGTCGGCGTCGCGGGCACGCTCATGCGGACGAACCGGGGCGAACTGACCGTCCAGGCCGACGATGTCCGCCTCCTGACCAAGTCGCTTCGGCCGCTGCCGGAGAAACACCACGGGCTCGTGGACCGCGAGGCTCAGCACCGGCGGCGCTATGTGGACCTCATCATGAGCGAGGAGTCGCGCCGGCGGTTTCGCACGCGCACCGCGGTCGTGCGCGAAATCCGCCGGTTCCTGGACGAACGCGACTTCCTCGAGGTCGAGACGCCGATGATGCACCCCATCCCCGGCGGCGCCACGGCCAGGCCCTTCGTGACACATCACAACGCCCTTGGCATGGACCTCTACCTGCGTATCGCTCCGGAGCTGTACCTCAAGCGCCTGGTGGTCGGCGGCTTCGAGCGGGTCTACGAGATCAACCGCAGCTTCCGCAACGAAGGGCTCTCCAGGCGCCACAATCCCGAGTTCACGATGCTGGAGTTCTACCAGGCCTACAGCACGTACGAGGACCTCATGGACCTTACCGAGGAGCTGATGAGGCAGGTGGTCACCGCCGTGACCGGGGGACAGACGGTGCGCTACCAGGGAACGGAGATCGACTTCGCCGGCGGCGCGGTCCGTTGCGACATGGCGGACGCGGTGATCGCGCACACGGACCTGGCCATGGCGGACCTGGCCGACCCGTCGCGCCTGGCGGCGGCGATGCGCGGGATGAACCTCTCTCCGGAACCCGACTGGGGCTGGGGCAGGATGCTGACGGAGGTTTTCGAGGCGCGCGTGGAGCCCCGGCTGGTCCAGCCGACGTTCGTTACCGGGTATCCGACCGAGGTCTCGCCGCTGGCGCGCCGGCGCGAGGGCGACCTGGATGTCACCGACCGGTTCGAGTACTTCGTCGCCGGCCGCGAGTTCGCCAACGGGTTCTCCGAGATCAACGACCCCGACGACCAGGCGGAGCGGTTCCGGGCCCAGGCGGACCGGGCGGCGCGCGGCGATCTCGAGGCGATGCATTACGACGGGGACTACGTGGAGGCACTCGAATACGGCATGCCGCCGACCGCGGGAGAGGGCCTCGGCATCGACCGGTTCGTCATGCTGCTGACGGACGCTCCCTCGATCCGTGACGTGCTGCTCTTCCCTCACCTGCGGCCGGCGGGCGGCGGCGAAGGGACGGCATGAGCGCGGCCGCCGACCGCGTCGTGCTCGAGGCGTCGTGGAAGGCCGCGCTGCTGGCCGAGTTCGACAAGCCGTACATGCAGAAGCTGCGGGAGTTCCTGCTCGCCGAGCGACAGTCCCGCAAGGTGGTCTACCCGCGGGGCAGCGAGATGTTCGCGGCGCTGGACCTGACGCCGGTCGAACGCGTACGGGTCGTCATCATCGGCCAGGATCCCTACCACGGCCCCGGGCAGGCCCACGGGCTCTGCTTTTCGGTACGGTCCGGCGTGGAACGCCCTCCGTCGCTCGTCAACATCTTCCGCGAGATCGACGAGGACATGTCGGACGACGGCGTGCCCGGAGGCCGGGCGGGCGGCCGCGTGCCCGAGGGAAAGGCCTGTCTCACGTCCTGGGCGCGCCAGGGCGTGCTGCTGCTGAACGCCGTCCTGACCGTGGTGCGCGGCCGGGCCAACTCGCACCAGGGGCGGGGTTGGGAGACGTTCACGGACCGCATCGTGGAGGTGATCGACCGGGAGCGGGAGGGCGTCGTATTCATGCTCTGGGGGAGCTATGCTCAACGCAAGGGCGCCATGGTGGACGCCCGCCGCCACCTGGTATTGCGGGCCCCCCACCCGTCGCCGCTGTCGGCGAACCGGGGTTTTTTCGGCTGCCGGCATTTCTCGAGCGCGAACCGGTACCTGGTGCAGCGGGGGCACGCGCCCATCGACTGGTTCGACGTGGAGTAACCCGACCGGAGGAGGACGACCATGGGACTACCGCTGTTCATCGACGGCGAGTTCGTCGACAGCGCGGGCGAACTGCTCGCGGTGACCGACCCCGCCACCCAGAACGTACTCACGGA
>JAPPHP010000111.1 GCA_028821035.1 Gammaproteobacteria bacterium
CCGAGGCCGCGCGCGTGGCGGCTCGGACGGAAGGCGCCGGCGCCATCGCCGGCGAGATGGCCGCCGAGCGCTACGGACTGCGGATACTCGCGACCAAGATCGAGGACGAGCCCGACAACAAGACGCGTTTCCTGGTGCTCGGCGACCTGGAGGTCAGGCCGAGCGGACACGACAAGACCTCCATCCTGGTTTCCACCCGCAACGAGCCGGGCGCGCTGTACGGCGTACTCGAGCCGTTCCACCGGCACGGCATCGACCTGACGCGCATCGAGACCCGCCCGTCCCGCGCGGGCACGTGGAACTACGTGTTCTTCATCGATTTCGACGGCCACGAGTCCCAACCCGAGGTCGAGGCCGTGCTCGACGAGGTGCGCCAGGTCTCGGTCGAGGTACGCTCCCTCGGCTCGTATCCGCGAGCCGTCGTCTGACCGTGGCGCCGGCCGCCAACATCAACGCCCGCGTCGCCGGGATGACCCCCTATCAGCCGGGGAAACCGATCGAGGAACTCGCGCGCGAACTCGGCATCACCGACATCGTCAAGCTTGCGAGCAACGAGAACCCGCGCGGCCCGGGGCCGGCGGTGCGCGCCGCGCTAGAGCGGGCCGCGGCCGACCTGTCGCGTTATCCCGACGGCAGCGGCTATCGCCTCAAGGCGGCCCTGTCCGAGCGTCTCGGCGTGCCCGCGGAGCAGATCACGCTCGGCAACGGTTCCAACGACGTGCTCGAGCTTGCCGCCCGGGTCGCCGTCTCCCCGGGCACCGAGGGCATCGTGGATGAGCACGCGTTCGTCGTCTATCCGCTGGCCGTCGTCGCCGCCCACGGCACGCTGGTGACGGTCCCGTCGTCACGGTGGGGACACGACCTCGGCGGCATGCGGTCCCGGATCACCGACGCCACGCGGATCGTCTTCATCGCCAATCCCAACAACCCCACGGGGACCTGGGTGAGCGAGGCTGAAATCACGGCCTTCCTCGACGCCGTGCCCAGGTCGGTGTGGGTAGTGCTCGACGAGGCGTACTGCGAGTACGTCTCCGAACCGGAATACCCGGACGGCATCCGGCTCCTCGCGCGCTACCCCAACCTGATCGTTACCCGGACGTTCTCCAAGATCCACGGCCTCGCCGGGCTGCGCATCGGCTACGGCGTCTCGGCGCCCGACTTCGCCGACCTGATGAACCGCATCCGCCAGCCTTTCAACACGTCGAGCCTAGCCCTGGCGGCTGCCGAGGCGGCCCTCGGCGACCGCGAGTTCGTCGCGACGAGCAAGGCGCTGAACGATGCCGGCATGCGCGAACTGACCGACGGCCTGGACGCGCTCGGCATCGAGGGCATCCCCTCGATCGGCAACTTCGTCACCTTCGACTGCGGCCGGGAGGCGATGCCCCTGTACGAAGCGCTGCTCCGACGGGGCGTCATCGTGCGGCCCGTGGCCAACTACGGCATGCCGCGGCACCTGCGCGTGTCGGTGGGGCTTCCCGAAGAGAACGAGCGCTTCCTGCGGGCGCTGCGCGACGTGATGTGACGTGGCCACCCTGCTGCTCGTCGGAACGGGCCTGATCGGGGGTTCCTTCGCGCTGGCGGCGCGCCGGCGCGGGCTCTTCGACCGTATCGACGGGATCGACACCGACGCGCGCGCGCTCGCCGACGCCCGGTCGCACGGCGTGGTCGACGCGCCGGGACCGGAAATCCGGCCCGATGCCGTGTGCGTCGCGACACCGGCCAGCCACATTGCCTCGTGCGTGGAAGAGATGGGCCGGCGCCATCCCGATGCCGTGCTCTTCGATGTCGGCAGCGTGAAGTCCCCGGTCGTCGATGCGCTGCGCGCCGGGGGCCGCGTGTCTCCGCGCTTCGTGCCCTGCCATCCCGTCGTCGGTTCCGAGCGGAGCGGTCCGTCCGCCGCCCGGGCCGACCTGTTCGAGGGCCGTTCCGTCGTCGTCACCCCGGTGGCCGAGACCGACGCGGAGACGGTCGGCCGCGTCTCCGGTTGGTGGCGCACGGTCGGCGCGCGGGTCACGGAGTGTCCCCCCGGGGAGCACGACCGCATCCTGGCCGTGACGAGCCACCTGCCGCACCTGCTGGCCTTCGCGTTGATGGAGGTGCTTTCCGATTTCGACGACGAAACCCTGCGCGCGACCGTGGGCGGAGGCTTTCGGGACTTCAGCCGGATCGCGGCGTCGGACCCGGCGATCTGGAGCGACATCCTCCACGAGAACCGGGAAGCGGTGTTGGCCTGGGCGGAGAAGCTGGTGGCGCGGTTGGCCATCGACGACGACAAGGAAGCGTTGCGCCAACGCCTGGCGGACGCCCGCGAACGTCGGCGGAGGCTCGATGTCTGACGGTCGACCGGCCGCCCCGGTCATCGCGATCGACGGACCGAGCGGCTCGGGCAAGGGCACGATCGCGGCCCGCGTCGCCGAGCGCCTGGGCTGGCGCCTGCTCGACAGCGGGGCGCTGTATCGCATCGTCGCGTGGGCCGCCCTCGCCCGGGGGATTCCGCTGGACGATCCCGAACGCCTCGCCGTCATGACGCGGACCCTGGTCATCGAGCAGGGCGCGGCGGCGGTCCGTGTCGACGGCGTGGACGTGACGGCGGCGATACGGGAAGAGCGCATCAGCGTCGGAGCGGCCGCGGTTGCGACCCTCCCGGAGGTGCGCCAGACGTTGCGCGGCGTGCAGCAGGGGATGCGGGTCGCGCCCGGCCTGGTCGCCGACGGGCGCGATATGGGCACGGAGGTGTTCCGCGACGCGGAGCTCAAGATCTTCCTCGACGCGAGCGTCGACGAGAGGGCCCGCCGTCGTCATAAGCAGTTGATGGAAAAGGGATCGAGTGTTAGTCTGCGCGACCTTTTCGCGAGCATTCAGGCACGTGACCGGAGCGACAGGAACCGTGCGGTTTCGCCGCTCAGACGCGCGCCGGACGCTATCTCGATCGACACCACGCAGATGTCCGTCGAGGCGGTGGTCGCCGAGGTGCTGAAGCATGTCGAGACCCGGGGTCTGGCGGCCGGCCCGGCTCGCTCGCGGGGAGGGGGGCAAGAAAACGACTGACAGGGCGCGCCACGCCGGTGGCGCGGAAAATTCACAGGACTGCCCGTCGCCAGGCGCGGATCGCCGCGACGGGGAGAGAGAAGACGGAAACACGAATACCAGCATGGCTGAAAGCTTTACCGATCTGTTCGAAGAGAGCCTGAACACCATCGAGATGGCGCCGGGTTCGATCGTGACGGGGACCGTGGTCGAAATCGACAGCGAGGTCGTCATCGTCCACGCGGGCCTCAAGTCCGAGGGCGTCATCCCGCGCACCCAGTTCATCAACGAGCGAGGCGAGTTCACGCTCGAAATCGGCGACCAGGTCAAGGTGGCCATGGAGGCCGTCGACGACGGCTGGGGAGCGACCCGGCTGTCCCGCGAGAAGGCCCGGCGCGCCGAGTGCTGGCAGATGCTCGAGGACGCCTTCGACAACGGCAAGGTCGTCCAGGGCGTCATGAACGGCCGGGTCAAGGGCGGTTTCACTGTCGACATCAACGACATACGCGCCTTCCTGCCCGGCTCGCTGGTGGATGTCCGGCCGCTGCGCGAGACCGCCCACCTCGAGGGCAAGCCTCTCGACTTCAAGGTGATCAAGCTCGACCAGAAGCGGAACAACGTCGTGGTGTCCCGGCGCGCCGTGCTCGAGCAGGAGAACAGCGCGGAGCGGGAAGCGCTCCTTGCGTCGCTCCAGGAAGGCCAGGAAATCAAGGGCATCGTCAAGAACCTCACCGACTACGGCGCCTTCGTGGACCTCGGCGGCGTCGACGGGCTCCTGCACATCACCGACATGGCCTGGCGGCGCATCCGCCATCCGAGCGAGGTGGTCACCGTCGGCGACGAGGTGAACGTCAAGATCCTGAAATTCGACCGCGAGAAGAACCGCGTGTCGCTCGGCATGAAGCAGCTCGGGGACGATCCCTGGGTCGACCTCACGCGCCGCTATCCGGAAGGTACCCGCGTACCGGCGGTCGTCACCAACCTCACCGATTACGGCTGTTTCGCCGAGATCGAGGAAGGCGTGGAGGGACTCGTGCACGTCTCCGAGATGGACTGGACGAACAAGAACGTCCACCCGTCCAAGGTCGTCGCGGTGGGCGACCAGGTCGAGGTCATGGTGCTCGACATCAACGAGGAGCGCCGCCGGATCTCGCTCGGCATCAAGCAGTGCCGCCCCAATCCCTGGGACGAGTTCGCCGCCGGGCACGCGCGCGGCGACCGCATCAGCGGGCGCATCAAGTCGATCACGGACTTCGGCATCTTCATCGGCCTCGAAGGCGGTATCGACGGCCTGGTTCACCTCTCCGACATCTCCTGGAACGAGCCCGGCGAGGTAGTCA
>JAPPHP010000295.1 GCA_028821035.1 Gammaproteobacteria bacterium
CGCCCGGGCGGGCCACCAAGCGGGGGCGGGGGTCGGGCGCGCCCACCCACCGGCCCCCCAAAATCGCGCGCACCGACACCCCCGGGCGCGACCCGGTCGACGTGCCCGAGTACCTGACCGACGTGTTCGCGGCGAAGGCGGTGGACTTCATCGACCGGCACGCCGGCGGGCCGTTCTTCCTGATGCTCTCCCTCACCGCGCCGCACACGCCGATCCAGGCGACGGGCGAGTACGTCGACCGCAACCTGCACATCGAGGCGGAGGGCGCGCGGATCTTCGCCGCGATGGTCTCGTCGGTCGACGACACCGTGGGGGATGTCGTCGGCGCGCTGAAGGCACACGGCCTCGACGGCAACACGCTCGTCTTCTTCATCTCGGACAACGGCTGCATCAACTACATGCCGGACGTGATCTGCACGAACGCGCCGCTCTCCGGCGGCAAGCGGTACCAGTTCGAGGGCGGGATCCGCGTACCGTTCATCGCCACCTGGCCGGACGGGCTGCCAGCGGGGCGCGTGTACGACGAGCCGGTGATCTCGCTCGACATCTATCCGACCGCGACCGCGGCCGCCGGACTCGAACCGCGCGCCGTCGACGGCGTCAACCTGCTTCCGCATCTCACGGGCGAAACCGAGGCGCCGCCGCACGAGTTCCTGTTCTGGCGGTCGGCGCCGAACGTCGCCGTGCGCTGGGGCGACTGGAAGCTCTGGCGCGTCGACCGCTCCGAGCGCGATCTCGACGAGGCGATGAGCGCGGGGGGACGCCTGTTGCCCATCGTGAACTACCCCGCGACTTCCGAGTTCGGGCAGAGCACGTTGTTGTACAACCTCGCCGCGGACATCGGGGAACGGGAGAACCTGGCGGAGCGTCATCCGGAGGTCGTAGAGCGCATGGAGGCGGAGTTCGCGACCTGGTCGGCCGGTCTCGTGGATCCCATGTGGCCGAGCACCCGGTCCACGCTCGACGCCGTCGACGGCCAGACCATCCAGCTCTATTTCTAAGGGAGAGCGGCAGTGAGAGCCCCAGTACGCACCCTCGGGATTGCGCTGGCGTGCGCCATCGGGGTGGCGGCCTGCACGCCCGGCGGTCCCGGGAACGGCCTGCCGAACATCGTCATCGTGGTGGCGGACGACCTCGGGCGACGCGACGTGAGCTTCCACGGAGGGGAACTCGCCACGCCGAACATCGACCGCATCGCACGGGAGGGGGTCGCCCTCGAGCGCTTCTACTCGGCCCCCGTGTGCAGCCCGACCCGCGCGGGACTCCTCACGGGGCGCTACCCGATCCGCTACGGCCTGATGCGGTCCGTGATCCCACCGTGGCGCGACTACGGCCTCGACACCGACGAGGTCCTGTTGCCGGAACTGCTGGCGGAGGCCGGTTACGCGGAACGGGGCATCTTCGGGAAGTGGCACCTGGGCCACACGTCGGTCCGCTTCCATCCGCTCCGGCGCGGCTTCACGGAGTTCGTCGGCCACTACAACGGCGGCATCGACTACTTCGTGCACGAGCGCGAGGGCGAGCGCGACTGGCAGCACGGCTATACGTCCGTCGAAGAGCACGGCTACAGCACGGACCTGCTCACGGACCATGCGGTGGACTTCATCGCGCGGCACGCCGGGCAGGAGGCCCCGTTCCTCCTCTACGTACCCTACAACGCCGTCCACAGCCCCTGGCAGGCGCGCGAAGACATCCTGCCGCGGTACGCGGACGTGCCAGGAATCGATCTGCCGCCGGGTCACGAGGAAGCGAACGAGGACATCGTCGCGTACGTGGGCGACGCGGACGGGCGGCGCGAGAAACGCCGGATCACGGCAGCGATGGGGGAGTCGCTCGATACCGGGGTCGGCCGCATCCTCGACGCGCTGGACGAGCACGGCATCGCGGACAACACGTTCCTCCTCTTCTTCAGCGACAACGGCGGTGTCGTGGGCGTTGGCGACAACACGCCCTTCCGGGGTGCGAAGGCCACGGTCTACGAGGGCGGCGTCCGGGTCGCTGCCGCCGCGCGCTGGCCGGCGGGCGGGATTTCCGGGGGAAGGGAGGTGTCGGCGCCTGTCACGTACATCGACGTGCTGCCGACGCTCCTCGGCATCGTGGGCCTGGAAGCCCCCACGGAGCGTGCCCTCGACGGACGGGATGTGCTCGGCGTGCTTACCGGCAGCCAGGACGATACGCCGCGCGACCTCTACTCGTACGTGGCCGTCGGCAGCGGGGCGGTGGAGCAGGTGGCCGTCATCGAGCCCGAGTGGAAGCTCGTGGTCGTCGGTCCGGAGCTGACCGAGCCCGGGGCGGCGGAGCGGTCGCGCCTGATGCTCTACGCGATCGCCTCCGATCCCTACGAGCGGGACGACATGAGCGGAGCGCACCCGGAAGTCGTGTCCCGCATGCTCGAGAAGGCCGTCGCCTTCCGCACGCTGCAGCCGCCGGACGCGGTGCCGCCGTACAACGCGGGCCGCGAGGGCTTCGTCGCGCCGTCGGACTGGAAGGCGCCGGACCTGCCGTGAGCGGACCCCGGGCGCCGCGTTTCCAGCGCACGGTCGAGGATTTCGTCTGCGAGCGCTGCGGCGCGCCGAATACCGGCGACGGCTACACGAACCACTGTCGCCAGTGCCTCTTCAGCAAGCACGTGGACGTGCATCCGGGGGATCGGGCGGCGGCATGCGGCGGGCTGATGCGCCCGGTGGACGTGTTGCGCAGCGGCGGCCGCTGGAAGCTCGTGCACGAATGCGAGCGCTGCGGCTTCCGCCGTGCGAATCGCGTGCGCGACGACGAGACGGAAGCGGTCATCGGGACGATGCGGCGGCTCGCGGAGTCCCGGGAGCGACTCCTCCACGAGTGATGGATCGACGGAGAACTCATGGTCGCGTCCGCCTTGAGTTCATCACCCCATCGTGCGTCATCGCTGCGAGTTCCCGGGCGCATCTCCCACCGGAATGTCAGCCATGACCGGCACGGAGCGCGGTCGCTATCTCACGTTCGACCACTTGTCGTGCCGGCTCGCGGCGATGGACGCGGGGGAGTGGCGAGACAGCGACAATCCGGTGGCCTTGGCGAACGTTCCAAACATGCGGCGACCGCCGGACATGGACCGGGTCGACGTGTTCGCGCAAGCGATGCACGGGCTGCAGGCACTCGAGCCGGACGGCGGCAAGCTCGCCAAGTACGTCCGGTTCATCGACCTCTACGCCGCCCTCACGGAGAATGAGCAGCAGAGCTACCGACGGCGGTATCCGGAGGAGAGCAAGACCATGGCGGGAATGATCCAGCGAGCGCACGATGAGGGCATGCGGCGCGGACACGACGAGGGCATGCGCGAGGGCATGCGCGAGGGCATGCGCGAGGGTATCGCGGAGGGCCGTGTCGAAGGGGAGCGCACGCTCTTGGAGCGGCAGATGCAGCGGCGCTTCGGCCCGCTGTCTCCGGCGGTCACGGACAGGCTGCACAAGGCGCCCGCGGCCGACCTGGAGACCTGGGCGGAGAATGTGCTCGACGCCCGAACCGTAGACGACGTCTTCGACCCGCACGCGTAGCTCCCGCACGCGTAGTTCCCGTACGCGTAGCTCCCGTACGCGTAGCCAGGGAAGGCCGCGCCCACTCCACCTGCCAGGCCAAACGGAGTCCCCCGCGCCGGCACGCGGATTCCCGCGTCAGCGACTGCCCGTGATCGACAATCCGGAGCTGGCTCACGCTTGACAAAGGGCGGGTGAGTCAACACGCTAGCTGCCTATTGGAGAGATGCTTTCGGGGCGGTGGCGACGGGCAGTAGCCCGCCGGGCGCCGCTTCGCGTGTCGGAAACGGGGAGGGGACATCTGTGAGGACTACTCGATTGGCCGCCCTGGCGGCGCTTCTGGTTGGCTGGTGGGCGGCGCCGGCGCTGGCGGAGGACGAGCGGGAACGCGGCGCGGCGGTCACCGAGGAGATCATCGTCACCGCCACCTACCGCGAGACGAACCTGATGGACACCGCACAGTCCATCAACGCGGTCACCGACGACCTGGTCGAGGCCATCAGCGCCCAGAGCATGGAGGACATCTTCACGCTGGTGCCGGGGCTTGCGATGTCCGGCGGGATGGATGGCGAGAACCGGTACTCGATCCGTGGCCTGACTTCGCAGACCGGCGCCACGCAGTACTACATCGTCGGCGCGACGGTCGGCGTCTACCTCGATGGTACGCCCGTGACGGCGGCGCTCGGACCGGACGCCCAGGTCAGCGGCAACCTGTTTGACATCGAGCGCGTCGAGGTATTGAAGGGCCCGCAGGGCACGCTGTTCGGCGAAGGTTCCCAGGGCGGCACCATTCGCTACCTCTACAAGCAGCCGGACCCCACCGCGTTCGACAGCGCGGTGAACGCGAGCTACT
>JAPPHP010000055.1 GCA_028821035.1 Gammaproteobacteria bacterium
GCTACGGGGTCCGGGGCGGCATGACCGGCGGCGTCGGACACAAGTGGGTCGTGCCCCTGGACGAGGACGCCGACGAGCAGGCCTTCGTGCCGCCGAAGTACGGCGTGCGGCACCTCGGGCCCGCGCGGGTGATCGTCGACACGCCGGGCGGAGGCGGCTGGGGCGACCCCTTCGCCCGCCCGCCCGAACTCGTGCTCCGCGATGTGCGTGACGAGGTCGTGTCCGTCGCAGCGGCCGCCCGGGACTACGGCGTCGTCATCGACGCGGACGGCCGCAGCGTCGACGCCGAGGCCACGGCGGCGCTGCGCGGGAAGCGGTGACTCCGCGCGGCCGGCACCACTTGCCCGCGGACAGGGACTCCGACAGACTGCGGGGCCACCCAACTAACGGGGGAACCCCCCCTTGACCGACTATTACCACCACCACGTTCACCTGATGAGCCACGACGCCATGGCCGCCGGCGCCTACTACGAGCGGATGTTTGGCGCCAAACTCGAACCCTCGCAAGGCGCCAACGGCCTGCCGCGCGCCAACCTGACCCTGGGTGGTCAGGTCATCCTGATCTCCACGGTGACCGAAGAGGTCACGCAGACGGCGTCCGGCCCGCACGGTTGCCTGGGCCTGGACCACCTCGGTCTCGGCGTGGACGACCTCCACGAAGCCATCGCCGACCTGGAGGCCAAGGGTGCGGAGTTCCTGAGGAAACCCCCGCCCGGCAAGGGCCGTATCGCGTTCGTCAAGGGGCCGGACTCTGTCAGCATCGAACTGGTGCAGCGGCCCTAGCATTGCCCTCATAGGCCATACGTTATAACGTAACTGCTTTTGACGGCACGAGACCGGCCGCGCCCGTTTGGGCTCCGTCCGGTCAGGGTCGTGCGGTCCTGGTCGTCACCGAGCAGCTTTCATGAACTCGTCCGACGGTCAACTGTGTTCCACGAGCGCGCGCCTGGACCTGTACGCAGCCGGGCTCTCGTCGCTGTGCCTGGTGCACTGTCTCGCCCTCCCGTTGCTCGTGACCCTGATGCCGCTGGCCGCCATCGCCGAGAACGAACTGGTGCATCGGGTCCTGGTGATCGCGGCGATCCCCGTCAGTCTCCGGGTGATATGGAAGACACTGCCCGTGGATCGCAACTGGCCGTTCGTCGGCGCGGCATTGAGCGGCCTCGGGCTGCTCGTTCTGGCCGCGTTCATCGAGGCCGTGTCGGCGTACGAGGAACCGCTCACCGTCGCCGGCGGGACGCTGCTCTGCGCGGCGCATCTTTGGCACTGGACGCGACAACGTGGTAAAGGTGTCCTGCATGGACTCCCGGCTCGAGTCGATGAACGCTGACTGTCGGAGACAGGGATGATCCGCGGACTTCCGAAGGCGCTTCGGCTTGGCTAGCCGCCCGGCGAAGACGCCACGACTGGCGGCGAAATGGCGCAAGCTCGCCGAAACGCGTTGCGCGGAGAAAGGCGAGCGACTCACGCCGGCCCGGTTGGCCGTCTACGCGGAAATGCTCGCCTGCGATCGGCCGCTTTCCGCCTACGAACTCATCGCGCTGCTTGAGCAGCGGCAGGAGCGCAAGATCGCGCCGCTGACCGTCTACCGCCACCTGGACTTCCTCATGCGCACCGGCCTCGTCCACCGGCTGCAGTCGGCCCAGACCTACCTGCCGTGCGAACATCCCGACCATCCTCACGAGAGCCAGTTCCTGCTCTGCTCCTCGTGCGGCCATGTCGACGAGGTGGAGTCCAGGAGCGTCGAAACGTTGCTGTCGCAGCTCGCGGACGAGCACGGCTTCCGCCCGGACAACGCCGTCGTGGAGATCAAGGGGGTGTGCGGCACCTGCGCCGTCGGCGAGCCTCGCTGAGGGCCCTCCGCCCGCGTAGATTGGCCGGAGCACTCGTTGCCGCGCGGCCTGCACGGATCCGAGAGCCCGGCGTGCGTCAATGCCGGCGCAGCACTACGCTCCTTCTTCCGCCGGCAGAATGCGCACGCCGCGGTGCCCCGCCAGGTCGACATAGCCCGACCTGTCCACCCGGCCATTCAGCTCCTGGCTGGCACAGCCCTGATCCACGTAGTCGACGACCTCCCGGCCCTCGGGGGTCTCCGGATCGACCGCTCGCACCACGCCCTCGGGGTTCAGGCGGCACGGCACGAACCCGAACTCGGAGGGCCTGCCGCCCGCGAGCCTGACGTAGCCCAGCGCGGTCATGCGGGCCTCGCGATGCAGCGGCATCAGCGGCCAGCCCGCGCGCGGCGCGACCCCGTAGAAGTCCGAGTCGTCGTCCAGCACCGGCATGCCGGCGACCACGTCCTCCGGCCAGCGGTCCAGCCGAATGTCGAAGACGAAGTGACCGAGCCCGTAGAACACGGGCCTGTCCCGGTACCACTCCATGCCGCGCAGGACGTGCTGGTGATGACCGACGACGATGTCCACGCCCCGGTCGATGCACAGGCGCGCGGTGCGCAGTTCGTGGTCGGTGAGGTGGTGGGCCTTGAAGTGGTCGCCCCAGTGGCAGCTCGCCACCACGAGGTCCGCCCGCTCCTGGGCCGAGGCGATGTCGGCCACCAAGTTGTCGTGGTCGGGCTTGTAAGGCACGGTCGAGACGCGCGGCTCGGCGCCGGGCAAGTAGTAATCGTCGCTCAGGTCCTGGTAGAAGTTGTGCGCCCTGAGCGGCGCGAGCCCCGGCAGGCTGCCCCTGGCCTCAAAGCCCCGCGGAAAGACCGAGGCGTAGGCCAGGAAGGCGACCTTCATCCCGCCGGCTTCCAGGATCGCGGGAGCGCGGGCCTCCTCGAGGCTACCGCCGGCGCCGCAGGTGGCGACCCCCTGCTCGTGCAGGCGCCGCCGGTTCTCGAGCATCACCTCGCGTCCGCCGTCGAGGATGTGGTTGTTGGCCAGCGACAGCACGTCGAAACCGGCCCGGCCGAGCGCGTCAAGGTTGTGCGCGGGAGGCACCAAGGCCGCCCCGGCGCTGGGCACCGAGCGGGGATGGTCGGAATACGGCCCCTCCATGTTGCCGAACAGCACATCGGGTGCGGCGAGCAGGTCGCGCACCTTCGCGTAGGCCTCGTCGGGACGGTCGCGATCGGTGAGGAGATCGCCGACGAAGCCGAGCAGAACATCGCCACCGGCGGCGCGTGCCGAAGCGGGGCCGCCGACCAGGGCGAGCACTGCGGCCGAGGCGCTGGACTTGAGCAGCTCTCTTCGGTTCATGTCTTCGACTCCTCCCGCAGCCGAAACGCCCAGGGACGCCGCCAGGTCCCCTGGTAGCCGCCGATCCGCTATCGCCTGCCGCGGATATCCTCGCCATGCGCCCAGGTGGCATGGGTCCCGCTCGAAATGCGGTGCGGCAGCACGATGCGGCACACGGGTTCCGCGAGCATGGCGCCCGCGTCGTACAGCACGCACTCGGAACGGTCTTCGTTCATGTCGGTGACGAAGGTCACCAGGTAGCCGTCGTCCTCCGCTGTGGCGCCGATGCGCGGAGCGAATCCGGCCTCGCTGCCGTAGCGGCCTTCCCCGAAAGCGACGGACGCGGAGCTTCCCGACTCGAGGTCGTGCTTGATGAACCCGCTGAACAGGAACCAGCCGGGTTTGTTGAACGCGCTGTAGGCGTAGCGGTACTTGCGGCCCGCATGGCGCTGATTGATGGTGCCGAACTCCAGCGTGCGGTCGTCCAGCCGTTCTTCGGCGGTCGCGCCGGTGCGCAGGTCGAAACGCCAGCGATGCAGCCGCGGCTCCATCAGGCCCACGTCGAGGTACGCCATCATCCGCGCGTAGCCCGGGGGCGCCGTGGGGTGGCTGCGCGGTTCCGGGTGCTCCTGGAAG
This sequence comes from Gammaproteobacteria bacterium, assembly GCA_028821035.1. Lineage (GTDB taxonomy): Bacteria > Pseudomonadota > Gammaproteobacteria > Pseudomonadales > Azotimanducaceae > VXNE01. Next base: position 3,816 of record JAPPHP010000055.1, read on the forward strand.
TAGCCGTCGAGAATCACCTCGTCGCCCTCTTCCCAGGCATTCACCCAATGCAGGACGTAGGTGGGTTCGGCTTCGAACCAGCGGATCTCCTCCGGCTGCCCCAGGCGGGGGATGACGCCAAAGCGGCTGGGCACGTCCCGGTGCATGCGCACCACGTGGTGACCCTGCTTCAGGCGTTCGGCATCCCAGAAGAGCGGCAGATCGTTGACGACGGCAAAGCGCTCGGTGAACGCCATGTCGTGGGGCAGTCGCGGGCCGGGAAGCGGTATCGGCACCAGGTGCTTCAGTCGGTTGTCGGCGCCGACCACGCCGTATTGCATGTAGGGCGGTTCCTTGGAGTAGTTGAAGAACAGCAGCTCGCCGCTGTGTTCATCGAGCTTGGCATGCGCCGAGATACCGCCTTCGGGCACCCACTGCTCGGTACCGAGCTGTTCCAGGGTGTAGGGATCGAGACGATAGCCCTCGCCACATTGATAGAAAGTCGAAAGGGCCATGCCGGCGTGCACGATGATGTCGGTCGACGACGAGTCCTTCA
>JAPPHP010000298.1 GCA_028821035.1 Gammaproteobacteria bacterium
GACCCAATCCTGAAGCCACTCCGCGTCGTGATCCCCTCGTACCGCAACCTCGACCTCGCGGCGTTCGTCGCGACGTGGATCGTCAGCATCGTCACCATCATCGTTGCGGTCATCATGACGGGCAGCTACAGCAACGCGACCGTCGTCGAACTCATCCGGTCCCTCGGTCTCGAGGTCGGCGCGATCGTCGGCGGCGTCTACCGCACTCTCGATCTGTTCCTCAGCTTCTACTGGATCGCGATCTTCCTCTCGATCATCGTCTCGTTCGTGGCCCCGGCGACGTACAACCCGGTGATATCCCTGCTGAACCAGGTCTGCGAGCCGGTGCTCGCGCCGGCCCGGCGCGTGCTGCCCGCCCTGGGCGGTCTCGACCTCTCGCCGCTCATCGTCTTCCTCGTGCTGGCGCTCCTGCAACGGTTCTTCCTGCCGGGCCTGTTCCGACTCCTGTTCTGACAGCCGTGACCCTGCCGCCCGACTCCGTAGGCATCGTGACGCCGCAGACGCTGAGCTTCGGCGCGCTCGACCTGCAGTGCGGCGTCCGGCTGCCGGCCTTCGACCTCGTCTACGAGACCTACGGCGAGCTGAACGCGGACCGGTCCAACGCGGTGCTGGTCTGCCACGCCCTGTCGGGCAGCCACCATGCCGCCGGCTACCACGCGGAAACGGATCGGCGACCCGGCTGGTGGGACGTCTGCATCGGGCCCGGCAAGCCCATCGACACCAACCGCTTCTTCGTGGTGAGCCTCAACAACCTCGGCGGCTGCCACGGCAGCACCGGTCCGCGCTCGGACGACCCCGCGACCGGCGAACCGTACGGTCCGAACTTCCCCAACGTCACCGTCAAGGACTGGGTGCGCAGCCAGGCGATGCTCGCGGACGCGCTCGGCATCGACGCCTTCGCCGCGGTCATCGGCGGCAGCCTCGGGGGCATGCAGGCCATGCAGTGGGCCATCGACCTGCCGGACCGCATCCGCCACGCGCTCCTGATCGCCTGCGCGCCCAAGCTCTCCGCCCAGAACATCGCCTTCAACGAGATCGCCCGCCAGGCGATCCTGACGGACCCGGCCTACCGCGACGGGGAGTACGTGAAGGCCGGCACAAACCCGGACCGGGGGCTGATGCTCGCCCGGATGCTGGGTCACGTCACCTACCTGTCCGACCACAGCATGGGGGACAGGTTCGGCCGGGAACTCCGGTCCGGCGACATCGCTTCCGGTCACGACGTCGAGTTCCAGGTGGAGAGCTACCTGCATTACCAGGGCCGCTCGTTCTCCAAGTCGTTCGACGCCAACACCTATCTCCTGATGACCCGCGCCCTCGACTACTTCGACCCGGCGCACGAGTACGGCGACGACCTCGTCGCGGCACTCGAGGTCTCGCGCTGCGCCTACCTGGTGGTTTCCTTCTCGACCGACTGGCGGTTCTCTCCCGAACGTTCCGAAGAGATCGTCGACGCGCTGGTGGCGGCGCGCCGCGACGTCGTGAGCGTGAGCATCGAGGCCTCCCAGGGCCACGACTCCTTCCTGCTGCCCGTGCCCCGCTACCTGACGGTCCTGTCCGAGTACCTGGACCGCGTCGCCCGGGAGTGCGGCCAGTGAGGGAAGATCTGCGCATCATCGCCGACCTCGTCGCGCCCGGGGCGCGGGTGCTCGACCTCGGGTGCGGCCACGGCGAGTTGCTGGCGCACCTGCAGCGCCACAAGGACGTGGTCGGCTACGGCCTCGACAACGGCGCCGAGGAGATCAGCGCCTGCATCCGCGCCGGCGTCAACGTGCTCGAGCAGGACCTCGACGAAGGTCTCACGCGCTTCCCGGACGCGAGTTTCGACACGGTCGTAATGGCGAATACCCTGCAGGCCGTGCACGCCCCGGAGCACCTGCTCGACGAGATGCTCCGCGTCGGTCGCGAGTGCATCGTCACCTTCCCAAACTTCGGGCACTGGACCTGCCGGCTGCAGCTCGCGACGCGGGGACGGATGCCGGTGGCGAAACACCTGCCCTACACCTGGTACGCGACGCCGAACATCCACCTGTGCACCTTCGCGGACTTCGAGACGTTGTGCCGCGACCGCGGCCTGACGATCACCGAGCGCTTCGTGTGCGACCGGGCCTACCGGCACGGCCGGCTGATCAACCGCTTCCCCAACCTGTTCGGAACGACGGCCTTCTACCGGCTGCGCCGCGGGAACGGCTGATGTCCCTCCACTGGCTGCGATCGGCCGGCGTCGCCGCGGCCATCCTTCTCGCCGCCGGAGGTCACACGGAACAGAAGGCCGTGTTCGGCGAATACGCCGTCCACTACACGGTCTTCAACACGAGCTTCCTGCGGCCGCAGATCGCGGAGCGCCACCGCATCGTGCGCGGGCGCGACCGGGCGCTCGCCAACGTCTCCGTGCTGGACGCCTCGGGACGGGCCGTCGAGGCGCCCGTCACCGGGTCGTTCCGCAATCTCCTCGGCCATGTCGAGCCGCTCCGCTTCCGGACCGTCCGCCAGGGAGACTCCGTCTACTACCTGGCGTCGCTGACCTACCCGCACGCCGAGGCGCTCCGGTTCGAGATCGTGGCCGACCTGCCCGGCTACGGGCCCGCCACGGTGACGTTCCAGAAGACGCTTTACTGGGAGGAGTGAAGGTGGGCGCCACGATCGTGCTCGCGAGCGCAAACGCCGGCAAGCTTCGCGAACTGGCCAGTCTGCTCGCGCCGGCCGCCGTCGAACTGCGCCCCGCGTCCGACTTCGACATCCCCGCCCCGGAGGAGACGGGACAGACGTTTCTCGAGAACGCGCTCCTCAAGGCGCGCAACGCCTCCGACCGCACGTGCCTCCCCGCCATCGGCGACGACTCCGGCCTGGTCGTACCGGCCCTGCGGGGCGCGCCCGGGATCTACTCCGCGCGGTTCGCCGGCGTCGACGCCACCGCCGCCGACAACAACGCGAAGCTGGTGGCCGCCCTCGACGGCGTCGCCGACCGGCGCGCCCATTTCTACTGCGCCCTCGTGTTCCTCGAACGCGCCGACGATCCGGCGCCTGTCGTCGCGACCGGCGCCTGGCACGGCAGGATCGTCGACCGGCCCCGCGGCGCCGGGGGCTTCGGCTACGATCCCCACTTTTTCGTGCCGGAGCTCGGCGCGACCGCGGCGGAGCTCGCTCCCGAGATCAAGAACGCGCGCAGTCACCGGGGCATCGCCGCCCGCGCGCTGGCGCAGGCACTGGCCCGGGCCCTCGACCGGTGATCGGGCTGTACGTGCACTTGCCGTGGTGCGTGCGCAAGTGCCCGTACTGCGACTTCAACTCCCACCCGCTGCGTACGGGGCTCCCGGAGTCCGAGTACGTCCGCGCACTGCTCGACGACTTTGCGCGCGAGCGAGCGCGTGCCCCGCACCGGATCCGTTCCGTGTATTTCGGCGGGGGCACACCGAGTCTCTTCTCCCCCGCGGCATTCGCGCGCGTGCTCGATGCGTTCGCACTGCCTGACGGGGTGGAAGTCACGATGGAGGCGAATCCCGGAACCCTGGAGACGGCGGGACCCCTCCGGGAGTACGCAAACGCCGGCATCAACCGGGTGTCGCTCGGCGTGCAGTCCTTCGACGACGTGCAGCTGCGCGGCCTCGGTCGCATCCACGACGCCCGCGACGCCCGGAAGGCCGCGCACGCGATCCGCGAGGCCGGGTTCGCGGAGTTCAACATCGATCTCATGTACGGCCTTCCCGGACAGACCGTCGCGGGAGCGCTCGCCGATCTCGAAGGCGCGGCGGACCTCGGACCGACGCACGTGTCCTGGTACCAGCTCACGATCGAACCCAGGACGGAGTTCGCCCGCCGGCCCCCGAAGCTGCCCGGCGCCGACGTCCTGGCGGACATCGCCGAGGCCGGACAGGCGTTCCTGGCGAACCACGGCTACGAACGCTACGAGGTCTCCGCCTACGCCCGCCCCGGCGCCCGCTGCCGGCACAACCTCAACTACTGGACGTTCGGCGACTACCTCGGCATCGGCGCCGGCGCCCACGGCAAGCTGACCGGCGCCCACGGCGTCGTCCGCACGGCCAAGGCGCGGCAACCCAGGCTCTACCTCAAGGACCCGTCGCCGGTCGACACGCCGGTCGATCCCGGGGCCCTGCCGGTCGAGTTCATGATGAACGCCCTGCGCCTGGTGGACGGGGTGGCGGCGTCACTTTTCGAGGAGCGCACGGGACTGTCCTGGGCGGTCATCGACGCAGTGGTGACGGCCTTGCGGGAAGAGGGATTGATGGAGCCTTCAGCCGGGGAGCGCGCGCGACCTTCGGTCGCATTGGAGTTTCAGCATAGGGGAAAAAAACCCGCCGCCGCGCCCGCGGGGGGACCAAAA
>JAPPHP010000119.1 GCA_028821035.1 Gammaproteobacteria bacterium
CCTTCCTCCAGCCGGTACTTGTACTCGACCGACTCGAACGGCGACAGCGTGAAGCGGATCTCGTCCGTGAGGAATCGGTCTTCCTGGCGCGCGAGTGTACTCGTCACGTCCCGGGACAGCCCGACGACGCCGAGCGCCTTCCCCGTACCGAGTGGGTCGAACCCGAACTCCGCCGGCAGCACCACGGCGAACAGGACGCCCGCCGCGACGGCCGCCGCCCCGGCCGAGGTTGCGACGATGCGGGCCGCCGACGGCCCCTCCGGGGAGGCCGCGGTCATGCCGGCGCGAGGAACAGCCCGCCGAGTTGGTACCCCGCGAGCCCGAACCCGCCCGCCATGAGGGCGACGTTCGTGGCGAAGGCGTGCCGCGCGAAACTCGCCCGCGTGCGCCAGAAGAGAAGCAGCGCCAGCACCGCCGCGAGCGCCGTGAACTGGCCGAGTTCGACGCCCACGTTGAAGCTCACGATGTTGACGAGCAGCCCGTTCTCGGAGTGCACGAGTTCCTGCAGCTTGGTCGCCAGCCCCAGCCCGTGGAACAGGCCGAACACCAGCACGGCCGCGCGCGTGTCCGGGGCGATGCCGAACACACGCCGGAACCCGTCCAGGTTCTCGAATGCCTTGTAGACGATGGAGAGACCGATGATCGCGTCGATCACCCACGGGTTCACCTGCCATCCGCCGAGCACGCCGGCGAGCAGTGTGATGCTGTGACCGGCCGTGAAGAGCGTCACGTACAGGGCGACGTCCCGCAGCCGGTACAGGAAAAAGATCACGCCGACCAGGAACAGCAGGTGGTCGTAGCCGGTGACCATGTGCTTCGCCCCGAGATAGAGGAACGGGGCCACCGCCGGGCCGTCGATGCGCTCGACGAACAGCGCGTCGGCGTCCGACACGGCGTGTCCGAACGCGGCCTGCGCGGCGAGCAGCGCCAGAACGCCGAGGCCCGCCCGGCCGGCCGCGTTCACGCCTCGCCCGGGCGCACCGGGCGGTCCACCCAATATTGCTGGTGACAGGACACGCAGACGTTGTAGAGGCGTCCGCCGGCCTCGAACAGGGCGTCCGCATCCTGCGCCTCCGCGGCGTCACGCGCCTGTACGCCGACGCGCACCAGTCCGCGCGAGATTTCCGTCCAGTCCTCCCCGTCGACCGCGTGGGCCGGCATCATCAGGAGATTGCCTGACTCCGCCACGACCGCGGCCGCATGGGCGACCCGCAGCCAGCCCTCGTCCGTCGTCGGCGCGAGGTCAAGGGTCCCGTCCTCGGTGACGATCGCTCCCGCCGAACCCCAGATCACGTCCGCCGCCGGGTCGAGGACGAGGCGCATCGTCTCCCCCATGTCGTGCACGGGCTCGAAAGTCGCCGGCGGCGGAGATTCGCCGCAGGCGGCCAGGCCGAGGGATACAATCGCGAGGGCGCGCTTCAAGGACGGAGAGACCGCGAGCGTGAGGAACGCCGCGCATTATGCGGGGAAACGCCCCCACTTCCCACACGGACCGCTTCCGCGATGATCTTCGAGCAGCACCACGTCGAGCACTACCGGCGTCACGGGTACACGATCGTGGAGCACTTCCTGACGCCGGCCGAACTGGCGGCGGCGCGGGCCGAACTCGCGCAGATCCTGCCGGGCTGGGTGGAGTTCTGCGACGATCCGTCGAACGGCAAGCCGAAGGACTGGAACGCCCCCTTCGTGCCCGGCCGCGGCTACGTCCGGTTCCCCTACCCGGGGACGGCGCTGAACGCGATCACGCTACACCCGGAACTGCGCCGGTTCGCCGCGGCGATGGTCGGACACGACGACCTCTTCTGCGAGCAGTCGCACCTGCAGGTGAAGTGCCTCGGGCATCACGCGGACCGCGACCAGGTGATGCACTGCGACTTCGGCAACCACACGCTGGCCTACCCGCCGCGCGATCCGGCCTACTGGCAGACGGCCTATCTCGTCTACTACACGGACGTCGACGACGACCACGCTCCGACGGCGGTCTGTTCCTGGGAGCACTACCCGGAACGCATCCGATGGCCAGCCCACTATTCGCGCGAGGAGCGGCCCGCGCTTTACGATCGGGAGGTCCGTGTGACGGTTCCCGCCGGCGCCCTGCTCGCGTACAGCATGCGCACCTTCCACCGCGGCACGCCCTTCCGCGCCGACGGGGGCCGGATCGGGCAGTTCATCACCTACGCGCCCGCGGCCTGGAAGTGGCTCGGCATCACCGGGTGGTCGGCGGAGGCCATCCGCCCGGAGTTCCGCGACTGGATCGAGGCGGCCACGCCCGAGGAACGCACCACGTTCGGCTTTCCGGCGCCCGGACATCCCTACTGGACCGACGAGACGCTGGACGGCGTTGCGGCGCGTTACCCGGGCATGGACATGGCGCCGTACCGCGACGCGGCGCGGACGTAGTCGATCCGACGGAAAGAAGAAGGGCGGGGGATCCGGAGGAAGCCGGCGGGCACGTCCACATGTCGGTCTTCGTACTGCAAGCAGCCTGGGCCGCCACCGAATCCCGAAGTGTCGGCGCCGCGGAACCCCGTGCGGTGCCGACAGGTACTGCCACATGGCCGCACCGCGCCGGTTTTCAGACCATAGGGTGGCCGCCAGTCGCCGCAAAGCGTTATTTCCCGGACGCTTGCCTGACCGGCCAGTCCGTACGCAAACGGCACTCGCGCAGCACAAAACCCCCTTTGGCGAGCACGATCGCTGTGGATGCGGGGCCGGGACGCCACCTTGGGCGCTCCAGGATGCGCCGATGCACGAACCGACCCCAATCGTGCGCCGCGGCGCCCGTCCGCCCGCGTCCACCGGGCTTTGGAGACGCCTCCGGTGTGCCGGCCACGGCGTCCGGGCTGCCTGAACGGCATGGGTCGCCCCGCCGGCCCGCGGCGCGGGCGGCCAGACGGGCTACTCTCCGTATCGGCACATCGCCTGACGGACCTCCGCGACACGACTGCGGCTCACCGGGACCTCGCGCTCGCCGGTGACCTGCAACAGCGTCCGGTGGCCACGGCGCATCATGCCGACGACGTGGCGATGCGCCACCCAGTGCGAGCGATGGACCTGCATGCCCTGCTCGCCCAGGGCCTTCACGGCATCGGACAACGGCAGCAGCACCAGGCACGATCCCTCGGAGGTGACGACCTCCAGGTAGTGACCGGACACGCTCAGGCACACGAGGTCCCTGCCGAGTTCCGACGGCAGCCGCTCGAAGAACCACGACGCGTGGTCCCCCGCCGGGGCGGTCGCCGCGGAGACGACCGGCGCGGCGTCCCTCCCCTCGGGGGGCGCACCCTCCTCCGGCGCGGCGCGGCGCGAGGCCATCTGACAGACGACGAAGTGCAGGAAGGCGCTGGCGACCACCGTCAGGAGCGTCACGTTGACGTACATGGCCAGCAGCGGGACCGCTTCCGCCCTGGCCGGGTAGAACATTCCGTATGCCGTGTATCCGACGGCGGTACAGAACAACGTGAAGAAGAACGTCCCGCATGCGGCCACCACCGCGATCGCCACGGGCGGCAGCGAACGCGTGAGGTAGAGGATGACCGCCGCGACGGCATGACAGACGGGCCAACACACCACCGCACACGTGATCCAGAGCAGTACACGGAGGGACAGGCCGCCCTGCTCCACCCGGCCGGCCAGGGCAAACGCGACAGCCAGCACGAGCACGACGATCAGCGATGCCACGACGACCCCGCCCTCCAGCGCCGCCCTGTGCGCCCACTGCAGGCTCGCCAACCCGCGCACGTCGCCCGGCGGTTCCCGGTCATCCATCGGCGGACACTACGTCACCGGCAACGGGCCCTTACTGGGCCTCGATGGCGGCCCGAACGCTGGCGAGATGGGTGCGGCTGACGGGGATCTCGTGCGACCCGGTTAGGCGCAGCAGCGTCCGCTGACCGCGCTGTATCACGCCGTCGATGTGACGATGCGCGACCCAGTAGGAGCGATGCACCTGCAGGCCTGCGTCCCCCAGCGCCAACACCGCGTCGGACAGGCGCATCAGGACCAGGCACGTTCCCGCGGTGGTGACGACGTGGAGGTAGTGGCCCGACACGTTGGCATAGATCACGTCGCGCCCCACGTGACGCGGGAGCCGGTCGAAGAAGGCCTGCGCGGACCCGGCAACCGCGGGCACTGGCGCCGCCCCACCGGGCGCACGCCCGGGCTCCTTGCCTTGCGGGCCGCCCGTGCCGCCCAGGCCGCCGGCGGCGATGGCGACACGAGTCCGGGCCCGCTGGCACGCCACGTAATGTACGAGGGCCGACACGCCTAGCCCGGATCCGTCACCGATTTACTGCTTCGCAGCACATTGTTGACGTTCAG